>NZ_JALHPM010000004.1:0-101667 GCF_022842525.1 Luteitalea sp. | reverse complement strand
GCGTCGGCGTGGCTCGCGCGGCACGGCCCGCCGGCGCTGCTGCTGTCGTGGGTGCCGTTGATCGGCGACCTGCTGGTCGCCCTGGCGGGCGCGGCGCGCATGCCCGTCGCGCCCTTCCTCGTGTGGACGACGATCGGGAAGGCGGCGCGGTATGTCGTGGTGGCGCTGCTCGTGAGCCGCGCCTGAGTTACCGCGGCTCGAGCCAGGCGTCGGTACACCCGGCCGGAGCGGTGACGGGATTGCAGCGCGCCGCCGCCTCAGGCGCCCCAGGCAGGCGGGCGATGTACCTACTCCCGTACGGGCTGACCTCAGGGTAGTCGGTGCTGACAAAGTGCGCGCCCGATCGGAACGCGGCGTCGCGCCTGCGGGTGTCGCCGGTCCGCGCTTCCTGGCCTGGTTCGTCCGCCCGGGTGCGGATGATGTAGCCGGCCTCAGCCAGTGGACGGATGCGGGCCCCGGCGTCGCCGAGGGCGTCGTTCATCTTGAGGAACGCCGAGGCGGGCGTGCCGGGCTCGGCACTCACGAACAGCATCCGTCCCTCGAGCGACGGGTGTCCCGCGAGGTAGCGCTCGCGATGCACGCCGGCATTGTCCATGGCGAACAGCACCTGTCCCCGTACGTCGGCGAGCCGCGGCCAGCCCTTTGTCTCGATGGCTCCGCGCAGGGTCGTCGCCGTGCCCCGCACATCGTCCGGGGTCAGCACGTGCGCCGCGTCGAAGACGCTGCGGATCTCGGCGTCGAGGCCATCGAGCGCAGCCGCATCAAAGGGCACGGGCGTGACGAAGCCGAGTCCGCGTGGGTCCTCGAGCGCCTCGTCCTTCAGTTCGAGCATGACCATGATCGGCACATGCCGCGGATGGGCGCGCGACCACCCCCGGATTTCCGTGAGGCACGCCACGAGCGTCGGGCAGGTCACCCGGAAGTCGAGATCCGGCACGTGGAGCACCTTCAGCCCCGGCGACTGGAGCGCGGGGCCCGGTCGCTCGAGCGTGGCGAACGCGGGGCCCACGCGCAGGGCGGCTGGCGAGGCGAAGAGCCCGCCCTTCGGGTCGGCGTAGACGTCGATCTCGAACTGCCGGATGCCCAGCCGCGACAACTGCTCGGTGAGCGGCCGGTGCGTGTAGTCCAGGGCCGCGGCGCGCCGGCCGAGCGCGGCAAGCACCGGGGGCTCTGGCGCGAGATGGTAGCTGTTGTGCGTGCCGAGCACCTGCAGATGATTGAGCCGCAGACACTGGTCCGCGGTGGAGGCGGTGACAGCCGCGCAGGACGATGCGTCGGGGGCGGCGTGGAACGGTGGGGGCGTCAGCGCCAGCAGGCACCCGGACGCCAGCAGAACAGTGGCCATGCGAGTCGGCATCCAGACAGGGTAGGCCAACGCCGTGACTCGCCTGTGTCAGCGGGCACACTCCCGTTGTTCGGCCCAGCACCGCCAGCCGTAGCACAATGGCGCGCATGTCCGAACCCACTCCGACCCGACGCGACTTCCTCCGAGCGACCGGCGCCACCGTGGCGGCAGCCGCACCGTTTGCCGCGGCCGCCGATGCCACCGCCGCCCCCGCCGCCCAGCCCGCCACGCCCACGCCGCCGGCAAAGACGTTCGGCTACGCCGTGGTCGGCCTCGGCGGTCTGTCGATCAGCGACATCCTGCCTGCGTTCGCCCACACGAAGTCGGCGCGCCTGACCGGCCTGGTGAGCGGCAGCGTGGACAAGGCACGGGCCCTCGCCGCCCAGTACGGCGTGCCCGAGAAGGGGCTCTACTCGTACGACACCTACGACCGCATCGCCGACAACCCGGACATCGATGCCGTGTACATCGTGCTGCCCAACTTCATGCACGCCGAGTACACCATCCGGGCGCACAAGGCCGGCAAGCACGTGCTCGTCGAGAAGCCGATGGCCAACACGGTCAAGGAGTGCGACGAGATGATCGCGGCGGCCAGCGCTGCCAGCAAGTACCTCGCCGTGGCCTACCGTCTGCGCTTCGAGCCGTATACGCAGGCGATGATCAAGATGGTCCGCGACAAGGAACTCGGCAAGCCGAAGGTGATCCTGTGCGAGGCCGGCTTCAACACCCGCAACCCGGACCAGTGGCGCCTGAAGAAGAAGGAAGGCGGCGGCGGCTCGATGATGGACATCGGCATCTACGCCGTCAACGCCGCGCGCTACCTCTCGGGCGAGGAGCCGACCGAGGTCTTCGGCATGGAATACAGCACGCCCAACGACCCGCGCTTCAAGGAGGTCGAGGAGACCATCAACTTCCAGATGCGCTTCCCGAGCGGCGTCCTCGCCAACTGCGTGTCGAGCTACGGCACCAACCTGAATCGCTTCCGGGTGCACGCCGAGAACGGGTCCTTCGAGATGGAGCCGGCCTACAACCGCCGCGCCCTCGGCATGCGCGTGTTCAAGGGCAACACCATCGAGACGCGCAACCTCCGCGAGCCGGATCACTTCGCCGCCCTCATGGATCACCTCGCCGACAGCGCCGCGAAGCACACCCGCCCGATCGTCGACGGCGAGGACGGCCGCAACGACATGCGCGTCATCGAGGCGATCTACGAGTCGGTCAAGACCGGACGCCCCGTGAAGATGTAGCACGCGGGGATGTCGCGGTTCGACCCCGGACGGATCCCGCCCGATACGTCCGTCCGGGGCGATGCGTTCATGGTGTCGGCCTGGCCTTCGGCCACAACGTGCCCTGATCCTGCGTCGTCACGGGGCCAAGCCCCGTGTAGACGAACTTCTGCAAGCGCTTCCCTTCGTACGTCTCGGTGGTGTACAGGTTGCCGCGCGAGTCGGTCGCGATGCTGTGCACGCCGAAGAACTGCCCGGGCTGGTGGCCGCCGGCGCCAAAGCTGGTGAGCAACTGCAGGCTCTCGCGCTGCACGATGTGGACGCGCTCGTTGCGCCCATCGGCGACGAACAGGAACGTCTGCTGCGGGTCGCGCGAGAACGCGATGTCCCAGACGGCGCCGTCGCCTCGCGTGTGCTTCGCGATGACGACTTCCTTGACGAACGCGCCGGCGCGCGTGAACACCTGAATCCTGTTGTTGGCGCGATCGCAGACATACACGAGGCCGTCGTTCGAGATCTCGGCGCAGTGCACCGGATTGCGGAACTGCTGCGCCGGCGGCGCCTCTGGATCGTAGGGCCCCAGATTGGTGTCGTCGGGCCGGTTCCCGTACGCGCCCCAGTACCGCTTGAACGCCCCGGTGTCGGCGTCGATCACGACGACGCGCTTGTTACCGTAGCCGTCGGCGACATAGGCCTCGTTCGTCGCTGGATCGACGGAGACCTTCGCGGCGCGCCAGAAGTTCTGCCTGTCGTGACTGCCGGCGTTCTTTCCCGGATGGCCCACCTGCAGCAGGAACGTGCCCTGCCTGGTGAACTTGACGATGTGCGCGTCCTTCGGGTCGTTGCCGCCAATCCAGACATTGGCCTTGTAGTCGACCGTGATGCCGTGGTTGGTGGCCGGCCACTCGTAGCCAGCGCCGGGGCCGCCCCAGTGACCCACGAGATTGCCGTCGCGATCGGACTCCAGGACCGGCGGCGCGCCCTTGCAGCACATGGAGGGTGGCTCCTTCAGCGTCGTGGCTCCAGTCACGTTGACGGTGAGCCGGCCGGTGGCCGGCTGCCTCGGTGCGTCGTCGCTGATCTGGAAGACGAGCGCGCCGGTGCCGATGCCGGCCCGGGAGCCGCCCGGCAACGACAACCAGGGCTGATCGCTCGTCACCGTCCAGGCCGGCCCCTGCGTGGTGACGCCCTCGGTCATGATGTTGAGGCTGGCGTCGCCGCGATGGACGATCCAGACGTGATCCCGGGCATCGACGGCCACCCCGATCGTCTGGCCGAGCACCCAGCGATTGGGTAGCGGCCTGGGCCACAGCGGGTCGACCTCGAAGGTGGGCGCCTGCACGCCGGCGGCGCGCTGTGCCGAGGCCATCCGCTCGAAGGCGCCGCGCGCAGTGAGCAGGGCGGCGATGAGCACCACGACGAGAGCCCCGAGAACGGCATGACGCCTGGCAGCCATGTGCGACCTCCGGCGGGATGATATAACCGGTTGCCTGCCCGACGGCCACGCCCCATGCGTTCGCACGCGCTGACGATTGCCGGAGTCCTCCTCGTGCTGCTGGTGTGGACCGGCCGCCCGGCTGCCCACGATCTGCCCGCCTCCGTCGTCGTGCACGCGTTGGTCAAGCCCGAGGGGCAGCGACTGCGACTGCTCGTCCGCGTCCCGCTCGAAGCGATGCGCGACGTCGACTATCCGACCCGCGGGCCGGAAGGACTGCTGGATCTGACGCGCGTCGACAGCGCCCTTGCTGACGCCGTCGCACTCTGGCTGGCGGCGGCGTTCCGGGTCCAGGAGGACTCCGCCACGCTGGGGCCGCCCCGCCTGGCTGCGGCCCGCATCTCACTGCCGTCCGATCGCTCGTTCGTGAGCTACGAACAGGCGCTCGCGCTCGTCCTGGGCCCTTCGCTCGACGCCGACACGCGGCTCGTCTGGAACCAGGCGTTGCTCGACGTGCTGCTGGAGTTCGACATCCGTTCGGACCGGTCCGCGTTCGCGATCGACCCGGCGGTGGCGCGGTTCGGCGTGCGTGTCATCACGGCCCTGCGGTTTCTCCCACCCGACGGCGCCATCCGCGCCTTCGAACTGGTGGGCGACCCTGGACTCGTCCGCCTCGATCCGCGGTGGCACCAGGCCGCCTGGCGGTTCGTGCAACTGGGGTTCGGCCACATCCTCGGCGGCCCGGATCACCTGCTCTTCCTTCTGGGTCTGGCCATCCCGATGCGACGACTCCGGGCGCTCGTGCCGGTCGTCACCGCCTTTGCGGTCGCGCATTCGATCACGCTGATCGCATCGGCGCTCGGCCTCGCGCCCCGTGCCCTCTGGTTCCCGCCGCTCATCGAGACCCTCATCGCACTCTCGATCGTCTGCATGGCGGTCGAGAACATGATGGCGACCACCTTCACCCATCGCTGGGTGGTGGCCTTCGCCTTCGGCCTCGTCCACGGATTCGGCTTCGGGTTCGCGCTGCGCGAGTCCCTCCAGTTCGCCGGCACGCATCTGGTGGCGTCACTGCTGGCGTTCAACGTCGGCGTCGAGCTGGGACAGGTGCTCGTGCTCCTGCTCATCCTGCCGCCAGTGACGCTGCTGTTCCGGCGCGCGGCCTCCGAGCGCGTCGGCACCATCGTCCTGTCGGCGGTCGTGGCGCACGCCGCGTGGCACTGGATGGTGGACCGCGGCGCCGCCCTTGGGCGCTTCACCCTCGAGTGGCCGCGGCTCGACGCCGCGCTCTGGCTGCTGCGTGGACTCCGCGACGCGTTGCTGTGAGCGGGACGAGAGGGCGTCAGCGTGCGCAGGTCGCTCTCAGGCTACAGTGTACGAACGCCGTGCTGCCGCGGTGTGCTGCCGCCGCTGACGTCTCGTCCGCGGCCTGTCGTGAGCGTTCGCCAAGGAGAATGAGCATGTCGCTTCCTCATGCCGAGCACCGCACCCTGCAGTTTGATGGTGGGCAGGCCGTCGGATCGACCTACCAGTGGCCGGGCGGGCAATACTGTGCGATTCACACCGTCAACGGGCTCGTCGGCTGCGGCATCTACGACATTCGGTCGGCGAACGAGTTCAGTCTGGCCGTGGCGATTGCCCGCGGCACGCCAGCCGTACCGCTGCGCGAGCCTGAGGATCTCTTCGGCGCCACGATCCTGGAAGTGAGCCACGCGGCCGCAGCCCTGGGAGTGACACCGGGCATGACGGGACGCGACGCGGTCGAGAGGTTGCTCGTCGCAAAGTAGAGAGCGCCCGGTAACCGCTTCTGGCAGAAGCCGATGCCGAACAGGTAGGCATCGGATTTGGTGGCAGGCGCCTCCTGCCACTCCGCGATGTACTCGTTGGTGGTGCTGGCTGGATCGCCAGGTACGCGAGCCTGCCGAGCAGCAGCCAGTTCATGTGGATGGAGAGGGTAAGCGAACCGCCTGCGGCGTGCGGCCTCGTCGGCGATGCAGCCGTCGTCGGACGAGACGGCTCATGAAGGCGATCTGGCGCGAGCTGCCCCACGCAGGTCGTCGATGACGACGGAGCGGGCGTGTTTCTGAGACCGATGCCGCCCGCTGCCGTATCGACAAGGCAGTACGTCGAGGACGCGAACGTCCTCTGGCCGCCAGCGACCTGACGGCAACGACCGGGGGCATCTCTGCCCACGGTCGCTGCGTTGCGGAAACGCTTACCCCTTGGGCAACAGTACCGCGTCGATGACGTGAATGACGCCGTTCGAGCATGCAATATCCGGGGTCACGACCTTGGCGCCGTTGACGGTCACACCGTCGGTGCCGTCGACATGAATCGTCGCGCCACCGGCAGTCGCCGGGTCCATGACCTGTCCAGAGACATCGCTGGCCATGACCTTCCCAGGCACGACGTGGAGCATCAGGATCGCGGTGAGCTTGTCTTTGTTCTCGGGCTTGACCAAGTCTTCCACGGTGCCAGCTGGCAGGACGGCGAAGGCATCGTCCGACGGTGCAAACACCGTGAACGGCCCTGCGCCTTTCAAGGTGTCGACGAGACCCGCGGCGGTCACGGCAGCAACAAGTGTCGTGAACGACCCAGCCGCAACAGCCGTGTCGACGATGTCATGTGTTGTGTCGGTCATGTGCATTCCCTCAAGAAGACAATCAGAAAAATGACGAAGGCCCCAGTCACCCCGCGCTTGCCAGCTCCAACGGGCCGTCAGGCTTCCGGCAGGACTGATAGCGAGCGCGTGGACTGATGGTTCGACGACGAAGCCTTCGTGAGCGATTCACGTCGGTCGTCCGGTCAGATCGAGCGTGTGACGTCGCCGAGACACCCAGAGGCCGATGGCGAGGTGGATCGCAAGTTGCGCGCGCATGCTGACGAGCAGCCAGCTCATGCGGGTACTGATGGAAAGGCATCGGGCGCGCCGCTCCGAGGCCGTCGAAGTGGCCACCACCGACGCCGACACCAACTACGAGCTGGGGCCGGTGTTGAATCACGTGCTGCTGCACCAGACCGTGATCGGTCGAGGCTCGTCACGGAACTTTCACGGCGACGCCACGGCCTCCGTAAGGGCGAGGCGCATGCTGTGCGAGGAGGTCCACCCATGACCGCACTGACCCGTGTCACCTCGCTCGCCTTCGTCATCGCCGCTGCGCTGCCGGCCCCCGACGCTGCTGGCCCAGAAGCCACCGCACGACCAGGCCGCGCTGGACACCCGCGTCAAGGCGTTCCTGGCTGAGCGGGCCGGTACGTGGCGCGACCTGAACGTCCCCGACTCCGACGGACAGCTCCTGCACGCCCTCATCGTCAAGCACAGGTACACCCGTGCCCTCGAGATCGGCACCTCAACCGGCCATTCGGGCTTCTGGATCGCGTGGGCGCTGAGCAAGACCGGCGGAAAGCTGGTTACCGTCGAGCTCGACGAGTCGAGGCATCGCGAGGCATTGAAGAACTTCGAAGCGGCGGGACTGTCGACGTTCATCGACGCCCGACTCGGCGACGCGCACGCCATCGTGCCGGCCCTGCCCGGCCCCTTCGATTTCGTCGTCAGCGACGCCGACAAGGACTGGTATCCCAACTATTTCAAGGCCGTGCTGCCCAAGCTCGTCGTCGGGGGCTGCTACAGGACGCACAACGTCAGCGAGAGCGGACGACGGGGCGCGCAGGGGTCGCGCGACTACCTGGCGCTGCTGCGAGCGACGCCAAACCTGGAGACCACCGTCGACGAACGCGGCGGCGGACTCGCGATCACGGATAAAGAGCCTTGAATAGTACTCAGGAGTCAGGGATCCGGGAAGGACACAGCGTGCAGGAAGCAGGCCTTGACTCCTGTCTCCTTTCCTCTCCCGTTCCCCGATTGGATCCGTCCCGTAAACCACGCCTGGCGGGCCATGGAGGTGCAGCGCGTCCGAGACGGACAGCGGTCCGTCGCAGAAGACCGGGCCGCCACCGAGGCGCCGCTGGAGATCCGCCTGCACGGGCAGCCGTTCCGGTGTGGGCCCGCCCGGCGGTGGACACGCTGGCCACCATCCCGACACGCGGCACCCTGCGCGTCGGCGTCGTGGCCAACGAGCCGTTCGTGCCGACGTCGCCGCCACCGGCCTCTGGATCACGCCGGCCCGCGCCCTGGTCGTCAACTTCACCGACGCCACGTCGGTCGGGGCCATGCACCTGATCGCCAGCAAGTCCCTCGCGGGCACGAAGACGTCGGTCGCCGACTTCAATACGCCGGACGTGCGCCTCGTGGTCATGGCCGGCACGAGCCAGGAGGGCATCGCCGCCCGTACGTTCCCGAAAGCGACGCTCGTCAAGGTCCAGGCCGACGCCGATCCGCTCGCCCCGGTGCTCGAAGGCAAGGCGCATGGCGTGCTCGTCACCACGCCGTCGCCGCAGTTGGTGGTGCGGCAGGCGCCCGATCGCCTCGTCCAGCCGCTCGAGCAGCCGCTCCAGGTGACGCGGTCCGCGATGGCCGTGCGCAAGGGCGACGCCGACTTCCTCAACTTCCTCAACAGCTGGCTGACGTTCCATCATGAGGGTGGCTGGCTCGACGAACGCAAGCGCCACTGGCTCGGCACCGACTGGCTGACCGGCATGTAGCCGTCGGCCCGAGACGATGGGTAGGGACCGCTCTCCGAGCGGTCCGTCATCGCAAGCCCAGCCCGACGTATGCTCTGGAGCAGAGGGTTCAGCTGGCCGCAGTGACCCGAAAGGATGTGATGACATGACCAGAACGCTCTTCCCCCTGTCGTGGATGCTCGGGGCCACGTTGGCATTGTCCACCGTCGGTGTCGTGCTCACGCCCATCGCCGCGCAGGCCCAGAGCGCCAGCAGCGTCGATCGCATGATCGAGCGCGCCTTCGACGATGTCCTCGGGCGCCGGCCGGACAGCCGGGAGATTCGGCTGTATCGGACCCGCGTGTACGAGGAGGACTGGACCGACCGCGACATCCGTAACGAGCTGCGCCGCCAGCGTGACGACCGCGACCGCTATGGCAACAGCAACGGCTACGGTGGGAATGGTGGCTACGGCAACCGCGACCGGCCCGGCAACGACGACAGGCGCCCGTCGTCGGCCGACATCGACCGCATCATCACCCGCGCCTATCAGGACATCCTGGACCGCGACCCCGATCCACAGGGCCTGCGCGAGTATCGCCGGCGCATGCTCGACGACGGCTGGAGCGAGCGGCAGGTGCGCGACGCCCTGCGCCGCAGCAGCGAGAAGGCCGAGCTCAGCGACGCGCAGATCGATCAGATGATCACGCGCGCGTACCGCGACGTGCTCGGCCGTGCCCCCGATGCGGGCGGCCTGTCGGACTTCCGCCGGCAGGTGAAGACGAAGGGGTGGACCGAGGCCGACGTCCGCACCGCCCTGCGCGACAGCCCGGAGTATCGCGAGAAGAACACGATGACCGAGGCGAAGGCGCGCGAGGTCGTCGCCCGCGCCTATCAGAGCGTGCTCGGTCGGGATCCCGATCCGGGGGCCGACGTCTACGTGCAGAGGGTCTGGCGCGAGAAGTGGACCGAACGCGACGTCGCCAACGAACTCCGCAAGAGCGACGAGTTCCGCAACCGTCGGCCGTGAGGTCGACTCGCCGGTCAGCGGCGGCGCGATGACGGCGTGGCCCCGCGACCGGGTCGCCCGTCTCGTGCTGTGGGCCGCGGTCGTCGTCACGGCGAGGACCGGCGCGTCCGGCCTTCATCACCCTGGCCAGGACGGTGCGGCGCCCGCCGTGTCCTGCCGCTTCGCACGCCCCGGCGCGCCCCTGGGCGGCGCCACGCCGAAGTTCCAGTGCCGCACGGCCCAGGATGTGAGCCTGCGGGTCAAGTACACGGACGACACGACCGGCGGCAACCGGGAGGTGTACGCACTGGTCGCCGCGACGCGCCTGCTCTGGGCGCTCGGGTTCGGCGCCGACCCGATCTACCCGATCTGTGAGGACTGCCCGGAGGACCCGATGACGGGCGCGGGCCCGCGCGCCTCGCGGCAGTACCTCGCGATCTACCAGCCGGCCATCGCCGACGTCGTGATGGTGAGCGGCAGCGACCCGAACGCGGGCTGGAGCTGGGCCGACCTCGACACTGCCATCGATGCGCTGCCGGCGGGCCCGCAGCGCGACCGGCAGCGTGCCCAGTTCGACGCCCTGACGCTGGCCGCGGTGGTCCTGCAGCATGGCGATCGCAAGCCGGAGCAGCAGCGGTTGGCGTGCGGCGGTCCGGTGGACCCCGCCGGCGGCGACGTCCATCCGCTGGCAGAGGATGACGGCCACGGCTACCGTCCGCCGGTGTTCTTCGAGCGGCCCGGGGCGCGCGCCTGCGCCGATCCTGTGGTCACCGTGCAGGACGTCGGCGCCACGTTTGGCGGGGCCGGACGCACTACCGGGTGTTCCAGCCCGCCATCAACCGCAGGGGCGGCGCCCCGGTGGAGTGCCGCGGCAATCTGACCGTGTTGCTGAGCGCTCGGGGTGGAGGGCGCGGTCACCCGCGGGTGAGCGAGGCCGGCCGGCAGTTCTTCCTGGCCCAGGCAGGCCGACTGACGGATGCCCATGTGCACGCCGTGATGCAGGCCGCCCGCGTCGACCAGATCGCCGATTCGGTCTGGCACGACCCGCGCACAGGCGTGTCGTCGACGGGCGCAGCCGCGTGGGTGGCGGTCTGGCGCGACAAGATGGCGCAGATCGCCGCGCGGACCTGCGCGCCCTGACCCACCCCGTCGACGCCTGAGGGCGCCAACGACGCGATCCGGATTGCGTCGCGTCCCCTGATGAGCTAGATCACAGCTCATGCAGACACGTCTCCTTCGCCTCCTCCTCCTCGTCGCCGGCGCCCTGGCGCTCGCCCCCACTCTCGCGCACGCTCAGGAGCAGGTCACGGTCGTCCGCCGCGGCAGCCAGAAGATCACGGGCCGGTTCGAGGACTGGAACCGGTCCAACGACACTGTCTATGTCCGCGTGTCGCAGAACGACCAGCAGAAGTTCCCGATGGCCGACGTGCAGTTGATCGTCGTCGGCGGGAGTGCGGATGGTCTGCCGGCCAGCGAGGCGCAGGCCGCGCGGGGCGGCGACCACGTGCTGGTGACCCGCGGCGGTGAAGTCCTGCGGGGGCGGTTGATCAACATCGAGGGCGGTGAGGGATCGGCCAAGGAGGGCGAGCCCCGCACGGTCAGCTTCCAGGCCGGGGGCGAGCGCCGCTTCCGCCTGTCGGAGGTCGCCCGCCTGTACCTGGGCAACTACAACAGGTAAGGGCCGGTTGTCCCAATGAGCATGTCGCTTCCTCATGCCGAGCACCGCACCCTGCAGTTCGATGGCGGGCAGGCCGTCGGCTCGACCTACCAGTGGCCGGGCGGGCAATACTGTGCGATTCACACCGTCAATGGCCTTGTCGGCTGCGGCATCTACGACATTCGCTCTGCGAACGAGTTCAGTCTGGCCGTGGCGATTGCCCGCGGCACGCCAGCCGTACCGCTGCGCGAGCCTGAGGATCTCTTCGGCGCCACGATCCTGGAAGTGAGCCACGCGGCCGCAGCTCTGGGAGTGACACCGGGCATGACGGGGCGCGAGGCGGTCGAGAGGTTGCTCGTCGCAAAGTAGGGGGCGCTCGCTCAACTCATCCGGTCGCTGATGAAGACGCCCAGTTTCGCGGCGGTGGCGAGTTCCAGGGAGCTTTCCTCCACCATCTTCAGCCTTGACGTGGCATCCAGGAGGGGGACCGTGACGATGGTGTTGTTGTTGAGGCTGACCATCACGCTGGATTCACCCCGGTGGTACGCGTCGATCGCAGCCACGCCGTAGCTTTGGCCCAGGTTCCTGTCCCGCGCATTGGGAGAGCCGCCGCGCTGGATGTGGCCGACGATGTTCACGCGCATCTCGAACTCGCCCGGCGCGGCCCGCTCGACGGCGGCCATGATGGCGTGGGCGATGCCGCCGTAGTGGAGTTCCTCGGAGGCGCCCGAGCCTTCCGCCGCGACGTGTTCGCCAAGCTTGGCGCCTTCCGCGACCACCACGACGGCGCTGTTCCCTCCCGTGGCCTTCCGAGCACGCAGATAGTCGACCAGGCCTCGGAGCGTAAACGGAAACTCAGGGAGAAGGATGGCGTCGGCGGTGCCGGCGAGGCCCGACTTGAGGGCGATCCAGCCGGCGTTGCGGCCCATGACCTCGACGAAGATGACCCGGTCGTGGCTGGTGGCGGTGGTGTGGACTCGGTCGAGGGCTTCCACGGCCACGTTGACGGCGGTGCTGAATCCGAACGTCTGTTCGGTCGCGGCGAGGTCGTTGTCGATGGTCTTCGGAACGCCGATCACGCGGACGCCGGCTTCGCCCAGCTGCCGGGCGCCGCTCAGAGAGCCATCGCCTCCGATCACGATCAGACCGTCCACCCCGAGGCTGGAGAGGTTCCGTTTCGCTTCCTCCAGGATTTCCCTGGGGATGCCCTTGCCCTCGCCGGTGCCTTTCTTCGCCGCGAATCGGCCGCGATTCGTGGTGTGCAGGATGGTCCCGCCGGTGTGGGCGATCCCGCTGACGGCCCTGGCGTCCAAGGTCATGTAGTCCATCGGGGAAAGCACGCCTTCCCACCCACGCTTGAATCCGACGAACGAGTACCCGAGCCTCGTTCCGTACTTCACGGCGGCGGAGATCACGGCGTTGAGCCCGGCGCAGTCTCCGCCGGCGGTGAGGATCCCGAGTCTTCCAAGTGAGGCCATCTGCCGTCAATTATGCCGCGGGGCCATTGCGGGCGCAGCTCGGTATAGGATCCTGCCGTGTGCCCGGAGGCTGCCGTGACCGACCGTGTGAAGTACCTGCTCGACGAAACGAAACTGCCCACCACCTGGTACAACCTCGCCGCGGATCTGCCGTCGCCGTGCCCGCCGCCCCTGCACCCCGGTACGCTGCAGCCGCTCGGCCCGGAGGACCTCGCGCCGCTGTTCCCGATGGCGCTCATCGAGCAGGAGGTCTCGACCGAGCGTGAGATCGAGATCCCGCGTCCGGTCCGTGACGTATACCGCCAGTGGCGGCCGTCGCCGCTGTTCCGGGCGCGGCGCCTCGAGCAGGCCCTGCAGACCCCGGCGCGCATCTACTACAAGTACGAAGGCGTGAGTCCGGCCGGCAGCCACAAGCCGAACACGTCGGTGGCCCAGGCCTTCTACAACCGCGAGGCGGGCATCCGGAAGATCGCCACCGAGACCGGCGCCGGCCAGTGGGGGTCATCGCTGGCGTTCGCCGGGGCCCTGTTCGGCATCGAGATCCAGGTCTTCATGGTGCGGGTGTCGTACAACCAGAAGCCCTATCGCCGCGCGCTGATGGAGACCTACGGCGCCCGGTGCGTGGCGAGTCCGTCGGCCGAGACGCAGTACGGCCGTGACGTGCTCGCCCGCGATCCCGACTGCAACGGCAGTCTGGGCATGGCCATCTCCGAGGCCGTCGAAGTGGCGGCCACCCACGCCGACACCAACTACGCGCTCGGCTCGGTGCTGAACCACGTGCTGCTGCACCAGACCGTAATCGGCATGGAGGCCATCGAGCAGCTCGAAAGTGCCGACGACTACCCCGACGTCATCGTCGGCGCGACGGGTGGCGGGTCGAACTTCGCGGGCATCGCCTTTCCGTTCATCGGCGCGAAGCTGCGCGGCGGACCCGACGTGCGCATCGTGGCCGTCGAGCCGGCCGCCTGCCCGAGCCTGACGCGCGGCAGGTACGCCTACGACTTCGGCGACACGGCACACATGACGCCGCTGACCAAGATGCACACGCTCGGGTCGACGTTCATGCCGCCGGGGTTCCACGCCGGTGGACTGCGCTACCACGGCATGGCGCCGATGGTGTCGCACCTCAAGGAGCTCGGCCTGATCGAGGCCCGGGCGCTGCTGCAGCAGGAGTGCTTCGAGGCCGGGGTGCAGTTTGCCCGTGCCGAAGGCATCCTGCCGGCGCCGGAAGCCAACCACGCCGTCCGGGGCGCCATCGACGAGGCCATCCGCTGCCGCGAGGAGGGCGTGTCGCGCGCCATCCTGTTCAATCTGTGCGGCCATGGCCACTTCGACATGCAGGCGTACATGGACTACTTCGCCGGCAAGCTCACGAACCAGACGTACGACGAGAGCGAACTCGCGATGGCGCTGGCCGGGTTGCCGTCGGTCGGGTAGGGCTCAGGGCTCTGGGCTCAAGGCTCAGCGGGAAGGCTCTGGGCTCAGGGCTCAGGGCTCAGGGCTCAGAGAACAGGCTCAGGGCTCTCGGCTCTGGGCTCGGACGGAAGGCTCAAGGCTCGAGGCTCATGTGACCGCGGTTGGGAGGGACGGCTCGCCGAGCCGTCCGACTCAGGCGCGACGTGCATGTGCATTGCCACAGGCGTTTCACATCTGTCGCGCATAGTGCCTGGCGGAGGGAGTCCCATGACCGATGTGACCCGTCGTCAGGCGCTGGCCATGCTGGCGGCTGCCGTCCCGACCGCCCGGCTGTCCGCGCAATCGCCATCGACCCAGGCCGCGCTCGATGCGCGTGTGAGGAAGGTGTTCACCGATCGCGCCGGCACGTGGCGCGATCTGAACGTGCCCGAGTCGGACGGCCAGCTGCTGCACGACCTCATCGTGCAGCACAAGTACACGCGTGCCCTCGAGATCGGCACGTCGACCGGCCACTCGGGCCTGTGGATCGCGTGGGCCCTGAGCAAGACGGGCGGCCGGCTCGTGACCGTCGAGGTCGACGAGCGCCGTCACCAGGAGGCGAAGGCGACGTTCGAGGCCGCGGGGCTGGCCTCGATCATCGACGCCCGCCTCGGCGATGCGCATGCCATCGTGCCGGCGCTGCCGGGCCCGTTCGACTTCGTCTTCAGCGATGCCGACAAGGACTGGTATCCCAACTACTTCAAGGCCGTCCTGCCCAAGCTCGTCGTCGGCGGCTGCTACACGACCCACAACGTCAGTGAGCGCGGACGACGGGGCGCGCAGGGATCGCGCGAGTACCTCGCCTTCCTGCGGACGGTGCCCAAGACGGAGACCACGGTGGACGAGCGCGGCGGCGGGCTGGCCATCACCTACAAGAGGGGGTGACGGGAACCGGGAACCGGGAACCGGCAACCGGCAACCGGGAACCGGGCACCGGGCACCGGAAGCCGGGCAGCGGCACCGCGGGAGTTGGGAGGGCCCGCTCGCCGACGTGTCCGCCGAAGCCTCGGCGAAGGCGGAGCGGGCCGCCGGAGCCGGCGCCACGGCGGAGCCGCACGGTAAGATCGCGGCGTGTCCAGTGCCTGGCGAGCGATCGAGGTCGAGCGGGTGCGCGACGGCCAGCGGTCGCGGGCCGAGGATCGCGCCGCCACGGAGGCGCCGCTGGCCATCCGCCTGCACGGTCAGCCCTTCGTCATCACGATGCGGACGCCGGGCGCCGACCGCGACCTCGCGGCCGGCTTCCTGCTCTCCGAGCAGGTCGTGCGCGGGGCCGACGAAATCGCCGGCATGGCGCAGGCCGACGACGAGTCCGCCATCGACGTGACGCTGCGCGGTGAGGCCGTGGGTCGGCTCGAGGCGCGGCTCGCCGAGCGGCGGCATGTCACGGCGTCATCGGCCTGCGGCGTGTGCGGGCGCCAGACTCTCGATGCCCTCGATACACCCGCGCCTCCGCTGACCGCGACCTGGACGCTCCCCGCGACGGCGATATCGCGACTGCCCGAACAACTGCGATCTCAGCAATCCGTTTTCGATCAGACCGGTGGCCTGCATGCCGCCGGCGTGTTCGGACTGGACGGCACCCTGCTGGCCAGCGCCGAGGACGTCGGCCGCCACAACGCCGTCGACAAGGTCATCGGACATCTGGTGCTGCGCGCTGCGCTGCCGCTCTCGTCGCAGGTGCTGTGCGTGAGCGGACGGGCCTCGTTCGAGCTCGTGCAGAAAGCCATCTTCGCCGGCATCCCGATGCTCGTCGCCGTCTCGGCGCCCTCGACGCTGGCCATCGACCTGGCGCACCGGCACGGTCTCACGCTGGCGGGCTTCGTCCGCGGCGCCGCCTTCAACCTCTACACGCACCCGCACCGCGTCGCCTAGGTCTCATGCCCCTCTTCGGTCTGCACAAGCAGAAGCCCCGCCACTTCCGCGACATGTTCCGCATCGCCTGGGAGAACCGCGACCAGCTGCCGTATGCGTGGCGCATCCTGCGGGATGGCGTGTGCGACGGCTGTGCCCTCGGCACGTCCGGCCTGAAGGACTGGACGCTGACGGGCACGCACCTGTGCATGGTGCGACTCGAGTTGATGCGGCTGAACACGGCACCCGCCCTCGATCCGGCGGCGTTGCGTGACCTCTCGACACTCGCCGGCACCACGTCGGCAGGCCTGCGCGCGCTCGGGCGGCTTCCCGAGCCGATGCTGCGCCGCCAGGGCGAGCCGGGCTTCCAGGTGGTCTCGTGGGACCAGGCGCTCGATCGGCTCGCAGAGGCGCTCCGGGACGTCGATCCCGCACGTGCCGCGTTCTTCCTGACCTCACGCGGCATCACCAACGAGGTCTACTACGCCGCGCAGAAGGCGGCCCGGTTCCTCGGCACCAATCACGTGGACAACGCGGCGCGGCTCTGTCATGCCGCGTCGACCATCGCGATGAAGGCCGCGCTCGGGCACGGCGCCTCGACCTGCAGCTACACGGACTGGCTCGGCGCCGATCTGATCGTCTTCTTCGGATCCAACGCCGCCAACAACCAGCCGGTCACGACCAAGTATCTGCACTACGCCAAGCAGCGCGGCGCGCAGGTCGCCGTGGTCAACACCTACCGCGAGCCGGGCCTGGATCGCTACTGGGTGCCGTCGATTGCCTCGAGCGCCGTCTTCGGCACCGCGATCGCCGATCACTGGTTCGACGTCCACACGGGTGGCGACCTCGCATTCCTGGTCGGCGTGCTGCGGGCCCTGATCGAGGCGGGTGGGGTCGACGAGTCGTTCGTGCGCGACCGCACGACGGGGTTCGAGGAGGCGCGGGCGCGGGCCCTGGCCACCGACTGGCCGACCCTCGAACGCGAAAGCGGCGCGACCCGCGACCGCATCGAGGCCTTCGCTCGACTGCTGATGGATCGCCCCAACGCCGTGCTCGTGTGGTCGATGGGCCTGACGCAACATGCCCATGGGGTGCAGACGGTGAGCGCGCTCATGAACGTCGGGCTCGCGCGCGGGCTGCCCGGCCGTCCCAATCGCGGCCTGGTGCCCATCCGCGGCCACTCGGGCGTGCAGGGCGGCGCGGAGATGGGCTGTGTGCCGGGCGTGGATGCGGCCACGGCGGCGCGCTGGTCGTCGGTGTGGGGCTTCGACGTCCCGACGACCCGAGGCTGGACGACCGCGGAGATGATCGAGCAGTCGGCCGACGGCGCCGTGGACCTGTTCTGGATCGTCGGCGGCAACTTCCTCGAGACGCTGCCAGACGAGGCGCGGACCCGCCGCGCCCTGCGTCGGCCGCGGCTGCGCGTGCATCAGGACATCGTGCTGTCCTCCGGCATGCTGGCCGACAGCGACGGCGACGTGCTGCTCCTGCCGGCGACGACGCGCTACGAGTCCCCGGGTGGTGGCACCGAGACGTCGACGGAACGGCGGGTGATCTTCTCGCCGGAGATCCCCGGGCGTCGGATCGGCTCGGCACGCCCCGAGTGGCAGGTGTTCGGTGAGGCGATGGCGCGCGCGTTTCCCGATCGCGCATCGCAGGTGCGCTTTGCCAGCGCGGCCGACATCCGGCGCGAGATTGCGCCCGCGATGCCGCTCTATGCCGGCATCGAGCGGCTGGCGGCCAAGGGCGATCAGTTCCAGTGGGGCGGCCCCACGCTGTACGCCGATGGGTCGTTCGCCACGCCGGACGGCCGCGCGCACTTCGCGGCCCTCGACACGACCCGCCCGGCCCACGCCGCCGTCGTCGAGTTCGACCGGGCGACGGACGTCTCGCGGACGTTCCGCGTGTCGACGCGCCGCGGCAAGCAGTTCAACTCGATGATCCAGCGCGAGGTCGATCCGCTGACGGGCGCGCGCCGTGACGACATCCTCATCAGCGTCGAGGATCTCGCGCGGTTGCGCCTGGCCGACGGCGCCAGCGTGATTTTGTACGCGACGGCCGGGACCTATCGCGGGCAGCTGAAGGCGGCGCCGATCCACCCGGGCAACCTCGAGGTGCACTGGCCCGAGGGCAACGTCCTGCTCGCGGCGTCGGCCATCGACCACGCCTCGATGGAGCCCGACTACAACGCCGTCGTCACGCTCGAGGCCACCTCCGCGCCAGACGGCGTGTGAGCCCGCACGGGATTGCGGAAGAACAGCACGAACAACGCCAGCACCGCGACGGCGCCCCACGCCGGCAGGTTCCAGATGGCCTGCCAGTCGTAGGTCACCGGCGCGCCCGCTACCGTGGGCAGCTGATGGGCCGCCAGCACGCGTCCCGCGAGCCAGGTGCCGACGAAGGCCCCCGCCCCCCACAGGATGAACGCGATGAAGCCCTGCGCGGCGCCGCGAATGCGCTCGTTGGCTTCGTCATCCACATAGAGCTGCCCGGCGATGAACAGGAAGTCGTAGCACACGCCGTGGACGCCGATGGCCGCGAAGATGAGCGGCGCCTGCAGGCCGGTGGCGTGGACGCTCCCGGCCAGGGCGAAGTACCGCAGCGCCCAGGCGAGGATGCCGATGAAGATGGTCTTCTTGTAGCCGAGCGTCTTGAGGAACACCGGCAGCAGGAACAGGAAGACGACGTCGGAGACCTGGGCCAGGGTCATCTTGGCCGCGATCTGCTCCCACCCGAGCTCGGTGAGGTAGATGCTCATCATCACGAAGTAGAAGTAGAGCGGGATGCAGATCAGGAACATGCACGCGATGAAGATGGCGAAGGGCGGCCGCTTCATCAGCGCCAGCGCGTCGAGGCCCAGCACGTCGCCGAGCGACACGTCGGCGCCGGTCTTGCGCGGCGGCGTGTGCGGCAGCATGAGCGAGAAGAGCCCGAAGGCGATCGACGAGGCGCCTGCCAGGTAGAACTGGAGGGCCTTCTGCTCCGCGGCGAGCAGGCTGAGCACCATGCCGGCGGCGAACCAGCCGACCGCCGACAGCACCTTGACGCGCGGGAAGTCGCGCCCCGGGTCGGCGAGGTGGTGCATCGACAGCGAGTTGCCGAGCGCGAGCGTGGGCACGAAGATGGCGCAGTAGAGAATCAGCGCCGGGTAGAAGGTCGCGAAGGTCGTCATCTGCGGCAGCAGGCACAGGACGAGCCCGCCGATCAGCCCGAACACCGCCAGCAGCTTCTCGGAGGCGAAGTAGCGATCGGCGATGAGGCCGACGAAGAACGGCGAGATCATCGCGCCGATGGCGAACGCCCCGTACGCCAGGCCGACCTGCCCGCCGTCGAAGCCCAGGGTGTTGGCCAGGTACGTGCCCATGCTGGCGTACCAGCAGCCCCAGATGAAGTACTGGAGGAACATGAACGCGGACAGCGTGACCTTCAGCCTCGACTGACTCATTTCCACTCCGCACCTCGCCTTTCGGGATGCGAGAGCATAGCTCGGCCGCGCTCCGCCTTCCCTGCCTTATAATCCCGGCCACAGCTCCATGGCCGTGTCTCCCCCGGAACGCGACGTCACCCAGCCCCGAATGGCGACCCCGCCCGCCCCGAGCGCCGATGCGGCGATGCGTGGCGCCGAGTGGGTGATCGACGCCCGCGGCTGCGACGCCGACGTGCTGCGCGATGCCGGCCGCCTGCGCGCGCTGTTTGCCCGGCTCATCGCCGACCTGCGCCTCACGCCGGTGGCGCCGGCCGCCTGGCACACGTTCCCGGCGCCGGGTGGACTCACCGGCTTCGTCATCCTGGCCGAGTCGCACCTGGCCTGCCACACGTTCCCGGAATACGGCTCGATCTGCGTCAACGTCTTCTGCTGCAAGGCGCGCGACGACTTCGATGCCGCCGGCCTGATGGCCGAGATGCTCGGCGCCACCGAGACCCTCGTCCGCCGCATCGAGCGCCGGTACGGCAACGAACGGGAGTCGGGAGTCGGGAGTCGGGAGTCGAGGGACACCGAGCGATGAGGGGTCCGGCCGGGCGTTGCCCGAACTGCAGCGCCCCCGTGCGCTTCCGCTGGTCCAGCGCCATCCAGACCACGTGCGACGCCTGTCGATCGGTCATCGTCCGCCACGACGTCGACCTCGAGACGATTGGCGAAATCGCCGACCTGCCACCCGACGCCTCACCCATCCAGATCGGCACCACGGGTGCCGTCGACGGCCGCAGCTTCACCGTGATCGGCCGCATCGTCTACGAGTACGACGATGGTGGGTGGAACGAGTGGCACCTCGTGTACGCGGATGGCACGAGCGGCTGGCTCTCCGATGCGCAGCTCGAGTTCGCCGTCTCGAGTCTCGTGCAGCCGACCCGTCCGCTGCCGGCAGCGGACGCCGTCCGCCTCGGCATGGACTACACCTGGGATCAGCGCGAACTCCAGGTGACCACGCTGACCACCGCCCGCTACAAGGGCGTGGAAGGCGAGTTGCCGTTCGAGTTCTGGGGCAAGGAGGACGTGCTGTTTGCCGACCTCCGCGGCCACGACGCGACCTTCGGCACCATCGACTACAGCGACGGCGCGCCGATGCTCTTCCTCGGGCGCTTCGTCTCGTTCGACGAACTCGGCCTCGGCAACGTCCGGACCTTCGACGCCGTCGACCGGTCGGCGGGCATGCAGGGCTTCAACTGCGCCAACTGCGGCGCGGCCGTCGAACTGCGCGCCCTGGCGCACACACGCGCCGTGGCCTGCACCAGCTGCGGTGCGGTCATCGACGCGCGCGACCGCAACGTCACGATCCTGCAGGCCGCGGCCGCCAGGCAGTCCATCACGCCGGTGATCCCGCTGGGCACGCGCGGCACCTGGCACGGGCAGCCCTACGACGCCATCGGGTTCCAGCAGCGCTCGATCTCGGTCGAGGACGTGCGCTACGCGTGGGACGAGTACGTCCTCTTCAACCCGTACCACGGCTTCCGCTACCTGACGACGTACAACGGCCACTGGAACGACGTCACGGTGGTGCGCGAGCGCCCGAGGCTGCTGCATGCCGGGGCCCACCGCCCGAACTGGCGGCACGGCTCGACGGTGTTCAAGGCCTTCCAGCACGCCGAGGCCCGCACCGACTTCGTGCTCGGCGAGTTCCCGTGGCGGGTGCGTGTCGGCGAGACGGTGCAGACCGACGACTTCATCGACCCGCCGCTGATGCTGTCGAGCGAAGGCACGGATGCCGAGCGCACCTGGTCGCTCGGCCGCTACACGGCACCCGACGTCGTCTGGCAGGCGTTCCAGTTGCCCGGTGCCCCGCCCTCGCCCGTCGGCGTGTTCGCCAACCAGCCCAATCCGCGCGCCGGCCGCGTCTGGCCGATGGTCGGGGCGTTCGCGCTGCTGGCGGCGCTGCTGTTGCTGTTCGGCATCGGGCGCCAGATCACGGCCGACCGCGAGCAGGTGTTCCTGCAGCAGTACACGTTCCAGCCGGGCACGGCCGAGTCCGCCTTCGTCACCGAGCCGTTCACGCTGCGCGACTCGGGCACGGTGGAGCTCACCACCAACACGAACCTGTCCAACTCGTGGCTCGGCTTCGATCTCGCGCTGATCAACCTCGAGTCGGGCGACGCCTTCAACGTCGACCGCGAGGTCAGCTTCTACAAGGGCGTCGACGGCGGCGAATCGTGGACCGAAGGGTCCTCCGGCGCGTCCACGCTGCTGCGCTCCGTGCCGGCCGGTCAGTACTACCTGCGGGTCGAGCCCGAGGGCCCCGTCAACGGTCCCGTGGTCTCGTACTCGCTGCGCGTGCGCCGCGACGTGCCGAGTCTGCTGCCCTATCTGCTGGGGCTCGTGCTGCTGGCCATCCCGCCGCTGTACACGGGCATCCGGTACGCCGCCTTCGAAGGCACGCGGATGCAGGAGAGCGACTACGGCTCGGCATCGTCGGGTGACGACGACGAGGACGAGTAGAGAGTGAGACCGCAATGAGATCCCTGTTGTTTCTCGCGTTCGGCGCGCTGGTGGTGGGCAGTTCGGCGATGGCCGACATGCGTGGCTGGCTGGCCACGAAGCCGGCCGTCGTCCGCAACGTCCCGCGCTCGATTCGCGACAACCCCGGGGCGTACCGGTCGCTGTACAACGGCGCGCCTCGTTTCTTCGGAGGGAAGTGACCGATGGAAGCAACGCTGCTCAGCAATCTCATCTCCGCGCTGGTGTTCGCGGGGCTCGGCATCAGCGTGTTCCTGCTGACGTTCCTCATCATCGATCGGCTGACGCCCTACACGCTGTGGCGCGAGATCATCGACGAGCACAACACCGCACTGGCCGTACTCATCGGCGCGGTGGCGCTCGGCATGTCGCTGATCATCGCCGCCGCCATTCACTAGACCTGGCGCAGGGGCGCCTGCCCGCGTTGCCTCCATGACAGCCGCCCTGCTCGTCTCCGTCCTGCTGATCGCCGCGTGCGGGCTCATCTACGAGCTCGTCGCCGGCGCGCTCGCGAGCTATCTGCTCGGCGACAGCGTCACGCAGTTCTCCACCGTCATCGGCACGTACCTGTTTGCCATGGGCATCGGGTCGTGGCTCTCCCGCTTCATCGGGCGCGGCCTGGTCGCCCGCTTCATCCTCATCGAGATCATGGTCGGCGTCGTCGGCGGCTTCTCGTCGGCGCTGCTGTTCCTGGCCTTCGCATACACCAGCGCGTTCCGGCTCCTGCTCTACGGGCTCGTGCTCGTGGTGGGCGTGCTGGTGGGCCTCGAGATCCCGTTGCTGATGCGGCTGCTGCGCGACCGCTTCCAGTTCAAGGACGTGGTCGCCAACGTCCTGACGTTCGACTACCTCGGCGCCCTTGGCGCCTCGCTGCTGTTCCCGATCGTGCTGGTGCCCAAACTCGGGCTCGTCCGGGCGCCCATGCTCTTCGGCGCCATCAACATCCTCGTGGCGCTGTGGACCACGTTCCTGCTGCGCGAGTCGCTGGCGCCGGTGGTTCGGCGATCCCTGCAGGCGATGTGTGTGGTGACGCTCGCCCTGCTCGGAGTCGGCCTGTGGAAGGCCAACGCCCTGCTGGACCTCGCCGAAGCCAACCTCTACGCAGACGATGTCGTGCTGTCGCGGACGACGCCGTACCAGCGCATCGTGATGACGGCGTGGAAGGACGACCTCCGGCTGTTCCTGAACGCCAACCTCCAGTTCAGCTCGCGTGACGAGTACCGGTATCACGAGGCGCTGGTCCATCCAGGCCTGGCGGCGCTGCCCGAGGCCGCGCGCGTGCTGATCCTCGGCGGCGGAGACGGGCTCGCGCTGCGCGAGGTGCTGCGCTACCCGGGCGTGCGCGCGGTCACGCTGGTCGATCTCGACCCGGAGATGACCCGACTGTTCTCCACCCACAGCGAACTGCGCCGCCTCAACGGCAATGCGCTGAGCGATCCGCGGGTGCAGGTGGTCAACGCCGACGCGTTCACGTGGATCGACGAGACCCGCGAGACCTTCGACTTCGCGGTCGTCGACTTTCCCGACCCGTCGAACTTCTCGCTCGGCAAGCTCTACACGACGACGTTCTATCGGATGCTGATGGCGCGGCTGACGCCCGGCGCGACCTTCGTGGTGCAGTCGACGTCGCCGCTGTTCGCCCGCCAGTCCTACTGGTGCATCGTCGCCACCATCGAGCAGGCCGGATTCGCCACGGCGCCGTATCACGTCTATGTGCCGTCGTTCGGTGAATGGGGCTTCGTGCTTGCCGGGCGCACACCGCCGGCAACACCGACGACATTGCCGTCGGGACTGCGCTTCCTGACCACGGACGCCCTGGGTGATTTGTTCGAGTTCCCCCTCGACATGGCCCGCGTCCCGGTGGAGCCCAACCGCCTGCACACCCAGCAGCTGGTGCGCTACTACGAGCGCGAGTGGAGCGCGTTGAATCGATGACGGACGCGGGCCGTTCCCGCCCAACCCCTCTCTCGCGCCGCGGCTTCCTGTCGGCCGCGCTCGTCGGCCTCACGCAGAAGGCCGGTCGCCCGATCGCCGGGGGCTTCGTCAACGAGTCGCACGTCGCCGGTCATCAGCTGCGCGACGGCATCAGACAGCCCGCACCGACGAAGCAGCGCCGCGCGTCGGTGGTGATCGTCGGCGGCGGCATGGCGGGCCTGTGTGCGGGATGGCGTCTCGCCAAGCAGGGCCTCGACGACTTCGTGATCCTCGAGATGGAGCGCGAGGCCGGTGGCAACTCGCGCTG
Source organism: Luteitalea sp. (assembly GCF_022842525.1). Taxonomy (NCBI): domain Bacteria; kingdom Pseudomonadati; phylum Acidobacteriota; class Vicinamibacteria; order Vicinamibacterales; family Vicinamibacteraceae; genus Luteitalea; species Luteitalea sp. Next base: position 77,459 of record NZ_JALHPM010000004.1, on the reverse strand, counting down.
GGGCGAGAACGAGGTCTCGGCTTACCCGTGGGGAGCGCACTACGTGCCCATCCCGGGTGCGGCCGCGGGTCTGGTCCGCGAGATCTTCGCCGACCTCGGCGTGTACGACGGCCAGACGTGGGACGAGCGGCACCTCGTGCACGCGCCGGACGAGCGGCTGTTCCTGCACGGGCGTTGGCAGGAGGGCCTCGAGCCGGCCGTGGGGCCGACGCGCCGCGATCGGGATCAGTTCGTCCGCTTCACGGCCCGCATGGCCGAACTGCGCGCCACCGGACGCTTCACGATTCCGATGGCGGTCGGACTGGGGCCGCAGGGTGTGCCGCCCGAGGACGCGCTCTCGATGGCCGCGTGGCTCGATCGCGAGCGCCTCGACTCGCCGTGGTTGCGGTGGATGGTGGACTACGCCTGCCGGGACGACTACGGCGGGCTTGCACGCGATGTCTCGGCCTGGGCCGGCGTGCTCTACTTCGCGGCGCGTGACGCCGATGACTCGGGCCCGCTGACCTGGCCGGAGGGCAACGGCTGGATCGTGCGCCGATTGCTGCAGCGGCTCGGCACCCGCGTCGAGTCCGGACAGGTCACGTACCGGGTGGAGCGCGCAGGCCGGGCGTGGCGCGTGCTGACGCCGACCACGGCCTGGACGGCCGACGTGGTGATCGTCGCCGCGCCGCTGCACGTGGCCACCCGCATCGTCGCGGGCGCGCCGCCGGTGCGCGTGACGTCATCGCCGTGGGTCACGGCCAACCTCACGCTGGAGGGCTGGCCGCGCGAGACGGGCTTCCCGATGGCGTGGGACAACGTGGTGTTCGACTCGCCGGCGCTCGGATACGTGGTCGCCACGCACCAGCACCTGCGCCGGCACGTGCCTCGCACGGTGTGGACCTACTACTGGGCCCTTGCCCACCAGCCGGCCGCCGAGGCGCGGCGCTGGCTGCTTGCGCAGGACTACGCGACGCTGCGCGACCGCGTGCTGGACGATCTGTCCCGCCCCCACCCGGACATCCGCGAGCACGTCTCCCGCGTGGACATCATGCGCTTCGGGCACGCGATGGTGCGCCCGACGCCCGGGCTCCTGTCGAACCCCGGCTGGCGCGCCCTGCAGGACGGCCAGGACCGGCTGTTCTACGCGCACTCGGATCTCAGCGGCCTGCCGCTGTTCGAGGAGGCACAGTACCGCGGCGTGCTGGCGGCCGATCGCGCGATCGCGACGATTGGTCGAGGGTAGGGCCCGTTCTCCGAACGGGCCGTCAGCGTGAGGGTAGGGCCCGTTCTCCGAACGGGCCGTGACGGCCGGCTCGGAGAGCCAGCCCTACCCCGGGAGCCGGCCCTACCCGACAACGACGATGAAGGCGGATCGACGGGCGTCGATCTTGCGGAAGTCGACGCCCGGCACCTTCCGCAAGTCGTCCACCGACTTGAATCGCCCGTACTTCTCGCGGTAGCGCACCACGGCCGCCGCCTCGCGGCGCAACAGCCCACCGCCGGACTCGAAGTCGATCTGCGGCGCTGTGTTGATGTTCAGCGGCTGCGCCGCCTCGCCGAGGAAGTGCGTCGACAGGTAGTCGAGCACGACCGGCACCTGATCGGGCGCGATGATGGCGCCACGGCCCATCATGCTGTCGATCACCGCCGCCCAGCCGGCGCGGGTCAGGCGCGCCGACGCGGCGCGGCGCGCTTCGTGGCAGGTGCCGCACGATCGCACGGTGACGTCCTTGCCCGGTCCGTCGGGCAGGCCTTCGCCGGACGGCACCAGCATCACCACGCCGGGAGCCGGAGGCTGGGCCGAGGCCGGAACCTGACGCGCCGACATTGCCACGGTCGACGCGAGCCACACCGCCACCAGGGCGCCTGTCATTCCCCACTGCACCGCCATTGCACACCTCCGTCGCGACCGCTGGTCCCCGAGGCTGCTGCGCGACAGGCGAATTCTAGCCGACCACGGCATCCCCGCGATCGCCACGTCTCGTCTATGATGCCCGGGCCGTGGACAGCGAGAGGCGGGGACACATGCAGGCTGCGAAGCTGACGTTGGTGTGGCTGGTGGCGGTGGGGGCGACGGGGCTGGCCTCCGACTTCCTGACCGAAGGCGTAGACACGCAGCGGACGGGCTGGGTCCGCGACGAACGCGTCTTCACGCCAGCCAACGTGGGCGCGTCCACGCTGCTCTGGACGACGAAACTGGACAGCAAGCCGCGGGCGATGCACAACCTGTTCGCGCCGCTGGTGGCCGAGAAGGTGCAGACGACGGCCGGTGTGCGGGAGCTCGCGGTCGTCGCCGGCGTGTCAGACGACCTGTGGGGCATCGACGTGGCTACGGGTCGACAGATCTGGCACCGCCGCTTCGACAGCACGCTCACGAGCGAGGGCCGCACCGACGACACGCTGTGCCCTGGCGGCCTGACGGCGGTGCCGACCATGGCGCAGACGTCGCCGGGCACCTACACGATCTACGCCGTCTCCTGGGACGGCCGCCTGCGTCAGCTCAATCTCGCCGATGGGACCGACACGGCGCCACCGGCGCTGTTCATTCCGGGGGGCGGCAAGCCCTACGCGCTGAACCTGCACAACGGCGTGATCTACACCGCCACGGCCCAGGGGTGCGGCGGGCTCACCAACGCCTTCTACTCGTTCGATCTCGCCAGTCAGGTGGTGAGCGCGTTCATTCCCTCGGGTGGCGGATTGTGGGGACGACGCGGCGCCTCCATCGATGCCGAAGGTCGCGTGTTCCTCGGCACCGGTGATGCGATGTTCGACCCGATCACCCGTCGTCTCGGCAACGGCATCGTCGGTGTCCGGCTCGATGCGATGAAGCAGTTGCAGCTGGCCGACTTCTTCGGCGCGCCGAACGCGAACTGGCTGTGGCGGCGGGATCTCGACGTCAACACCACGCCGATCGCCTTCGATCACCGCGGCCGTCGCTTCCTCGTGGGTACGAGCAAGGAGTGCCGCCTCTGGCTGCTGGACCGCGATGCCCTGGGTGGCGAGGACCACCGGACGACGCTGCACACGACGCCGCTCATCTGCAACGATCAGGCCGCGTTCGATGGACAGGGTGTGTGGGGCGCGCTCGGCGCCTGGAAGGATGGGGCGGGCACGCAGTGGGTTCTCGCGCCGTTCTGGGGGCCGGTGAGCCGCACCTTCAAGGCGCCGCTCGAACACGCCCGTCCCCGCGGCGGCGGCGTCGCCGCCTTCACGGTGCGTCAGCGCCCCGAGGGCTGGCGACTGGTGCCGGCATGGCTCTCGCGCGACATGGATCTGGCCGAGGAAGTCGTCATCGCCAACGGCATCGTGTTCGCGTATGCCGCTGGCGAAGACGCCTCGCAGGTGATGCCCGAGAAGGGCTGGGACGAGCCTGGCGGTCCCGTCTATGGCGGAGGCCTGAGCTCGGGTCCGGTGCGGCGCATCGCCGGGTCGAGACGCGCGGCGATCTACGCCCTCGACGGCAAGACCGGCAAGGAGCTCTGGTCCAGCGGCGACCAGATCGCCTCCTGGAATCACTTCAGCGGGCTCACCGTGGCCAACGGTCGCGTCTACCTCGCCACCTTCGACGGCACCCTCTACTGCTTCGGCATTCCTCGTCAGGACTGATGACCATGCGCGCTCATCGATGGTCCCTGCTCGCACTCGCGTGCATCGTCTCCGGCAGCGTCGGCCTCGCCCAGGTCGGGCGCGGCGGCACGCGATGGTTCGTCCCGCTGGCCGATGCGCAGCGCACGTCCTGGGTGCGCGTGGACGACAAGATCTCGGTCGCAGCACTGAGCGGGCCCGGCTTCGCCGAGCAGTGGCACGCCCGGCTCGGACGCGCCGCGGGTGTCTCGGGAGGCTTCGGCCAGGGCGTGACGGCGAGCGGTGTCACGCTGTTCGTGCCGATGTCGGTCGTCACCGGCGCGGGCGACCGCGTCTACGGCCTCGACAACGACAACGGCTTCGTGGTGTGGGAACGCGCGCTCGACCTCGAGGAGGCCGCGACCCTGCCGGCCTGCGCGGGGGCGGTGACGGCCGCGGCGACGCGCATCGTGCCACTCGACGCCTCGGCAACGGCCAACCCGCTGGCGCGGCCCGCGGGTCCTCCAGGCGTCGGCTACCGGACCCAGTTGGGGCGCCCCGGTGAGGGGGCCCCGGTGGACGTCGTACGCCGCCAGGCGCAGGCCGCCGCGAGGCCCGCGACGCCTCCGGGCAGCGCGGTCGCTGCGGGCTCGCCAGCAGCGGGCACTCCAGCCGCAGGCGCTCCAGCAGCCTCGTCGGCAGCCGCCACCACCACGGCGACCACCACCGCTCGCCCGCCGGGCTTCATCCCGGGCGCACCGCCGCCAGCGTCGCCCCCAACGGGAGCGCTCGCCAGGCCCTCGGGGGTCGTCTACGTCATCGCGCGCGACGGCCGGTTGCGCGTGCTCGGCCTGACGTCGGGCAAGGATCTGCAGCGCCCGGCGCGCTTCCTGCCGCGCGGTGCGCGATGGACGGCCCCGGTGGCCGTGGACACCACCCTGTACGCCGCCACCACCGGCGCCTGTGGCGGCACGCCTGACGCAGTCTGGGCGATCGATCTCGACAGCGACGCCAAGCCGGTCGTGTCCTGGCCGACCAACGGCGGTCCCGTGGCCGGTCCGGTCGCCGTCACCTCGCACGGCAGGCTGCTCGTCGCCGTGGGTGCGGGCACCGTCACCGGCGATGGCAAGGCCAACGCCATCGTGGCCCTCGACCCGAAGACCCTGGCCGTGACGGACTGGTTCACGCGGCCCGACGCCGACTTCGCCACCGGCCCCTCGGTCTTCCGCCAGGGTGACCGCGAGATCGTTGCTGCGGCCACGAAGGACGGCCGCGTGGTGCTGCTCGATGCCGCGTCTCTCGGCGGCGCCGACCACGCCACGGCGCTGGCGACCTCGGTCCCTCTTGCCGGCAGGGGCGCGTCGGTGACCCGCGACGCCATCGCCCTCTGGCAGCAGGAGGCGACCACGCAGATCCTCGTGCCCGTGAGCGGGCCGCTGGCCACGGCGGTGCCGCGCACGAACGGTCTCGCGGCGCGCGGCGGTGTCGTCGCGCTCGCCGTGCGCGAGACGTCCGGGACGCTCGCGCTCGACCCCGTGTGGACCTCCGGCGCGCTCACCGCTCCCGCCACGCCCCTCATCGTCAATGGCGTGGTCTTCGCGCTTGGCACCGGTGCACCCGCCAGAGCCGGCGCGGCCGCCACCGGCGCCACGCTGCACGCCTACGACGGCACCACCGGCACGCGGTTGTGGTCGAGCGGTCCGACGATGACCGGCCGCGCGTCGACGGGCAGTCTGTGGAGTGGCCTCGGGCAGGTGTACGTCGGCACCGAGTCCGGCATGCTGCACGTGTTCGGCGTCGACGACGAGCGCTACGCGATTCCGAGACGGCGGTAGGCCCGCGAAAGTCCGCCACCGCTCCGGGATCCTTCTCACCCCGGGCTGTCGCCCCCGCGAAGCGCCCGTCCCGGTGCGGCCTCCCACTGGCGTCGCACTTGCAGCAGTACCGGTGCACGCATTCGTGCCGGCACACTGCGGCACCAGGAGGGAGGGACACCATGAGGGATCAACGCTGGTGGCTCGGTCGCCTGCGGCGCGCAGGCACGTGTGTCCTTGGCAGCCTCGTCCTGACGACTGCCCCACTCGCGCGGGCTCAGCCCGTGTTGGCGCCGACCTTCACCGAGTTCCACCATCCGGCCCTCGGCGGCGGGAGCCCCGCCATCGTGGTCGGCCCGGACGGTGCCCTGTGGTTCCCGGCCGGCGACATGATCGTGCGCCTGACGACGAGCGGCGTCATGACCGACCACCCGCTGCCGCCCGACGGCCAGACCTATCCCAACGGCCGGGGGATCGGCGACATCACCGTCGGCCCCGACGAAGCGCTCTGGTTCACCGAAAGCGCACCGGGCCGGATCGGGCGCATCACGACCGACGGCGTCATCACGGAGCTGTCACTGGCCCCGGGTCGACAACCCCAGCACATCACCCTCGGGCCGGATGGGGCCTGTGGTACACCGAGTTCGCGGACCGCGTCGGTCGCATCACGACCGATGGCGCGGTGACCGAGTACACGATGCCGCCGTGTGGTCCGACGTGCAGGCCGCACCCGGCAGACATCGTCACGGGCCCGGACGGGGCGCTGTGGTTCACGAACCTCGGCGACAACCGTCTCTGGCGCATCACGACCAGCGGTCAGCTGACGGCGTTCGATCGATTCATCGTCCAGGTGGGCGCCCTCATGGTGGGTCCCGACGACGCGCTGTGGTTCACGGGGGCCGACTCGGCGGGTCCGGATGACCATATCGGGCGGATGACGACGGCTGGCGTGATGAGCGCGTTCCCGCTGCCGCTCTACCCGAGGCCGACGTACAACGGCGACAACAATCTGGCACCGGGCGCCCTGACGACCGGGCCGGACGATGCGCTGTGGTTCACCTCCAGCCGGGTCAACGTCATCGGACGCATGACCTGGAACGGGCAGGTCACGCTGCACGAGTTGCCCGACGTGCCGGGGACCGCCGACGTGTGGGTGTCGCGCGCCATCGTCACCGGCCCCGACCACGCGCTCTGGATCACCAACCGCGGCCGCGTCGTCCGCGCCGCGTTGACGGGCATGCCGGGGCGCGTGACGCTCGACATCAAGCCGGGCAGCTGTCGCAATCCGTTCAGCCGGGCCTCACATGGCGTGCTGCCAGCCGCGGTGCTGGCCGGCGACGGCGTCGACATCCGGGCGATCGCGCCGGAGACCCTGCGCTGAACGGCGTGCCGGCCCTGCGGTGGCGCACGGTGGACGTCGGTGGCGTGGGCGCCGGGTGTGCCGGCCAGGGGCTCGACGGGACGCCGGACCTGCTGCTCAGGTTCTCGTCGCAGGCCATCGCCGCGACGCTGCCGGCGACGACCGCGGGGCCGGTGTCACTCACGCTGACCGGCCGGCTGAAGCCCGAATACGGCGGCACCGCGATCGATGGCATGGACACGATCACGGTCGTCGGCAAGCGGTGACACACGCGCCCTCGGCCTTGACGCGTGTGTGCACACCACATACTGTGCGACACGCGACATGGCCGGGGGCATCAAGGGCACGCTGCAGCAGCGACGATTCAGGAATGCCCGCGAGTCGGCGTTCGTGGGCCTGCTCGTCGTGGCCGAGCGCGTCGGTCTGCAACTCGACGCGGTCTGCCAGCGGCACGGGATCACCCACACGCAGTACAACCTGCTGCGCATCCTCCGGGGGGCGCCCCCCGAAGGCCACCCGCGCTACGAGATCGCCAATCGTCTGATCGCCCGCGCCCCGGATGTCACGCGGCTGCTCGATCGCCTGGACCGACAGGGGCTGGTCGAGCGCGGCTGGGCGGCCGACAATCGCCGCCTGTCCGTCGCACGCATCACCGACAAGGGCCGTACGCTCCTGGCCGCCGTGGATCCGGAGGTGGTCGCGTTGCAGGACGCCGTGCTGAAGCCGCTCGGGCGCGCCCAGGTCGAAGCGCTGGCCGCGACGCTCGACGCCCTCGCCCGCTGACACCGGCAGGAACCTTCGGCGCCGAGTTCCCGTCTCTATTGCGTGTTGACAACACATGTTGTCGACAACACTTGAATGCCGTCCATTGGTCGCCGCTCTTCCCTCAGGAGTGTCCTCATGCCGTCCCGTCTGCTGGCCGTTCCGCTCACCATCGCCATCGCCGCGGCGCACGCCGCGCCGATGCCATCCCCCACCCACCCGTCGCGCAGTCCCTGGGGCCCAGCCGACGAGATCGGCACGCTGAACATGATGACGGCGCAGTCGCGGCAGGCCATCCTGGCGCGGGCCGACGCCAGTCGCCTGTACGACCTCTCGGTCGAGTACTTCGTGGGCATGCCCAGCTGGCACCTGCTGGGTGACCCGCGCTACCAGTACTGGCTGACGCACTCGCCACGCGGGACCGCCGTCGACGATCCGGCGGGCGTCGGCGCCGCGCAGAATGCCGCGGTGGCCTACACCGGTGACGCGATCTCGATGTACACCCACACCGGCACGCACATCGACGCCCTGAACCACTTCGGCCTGCAGGGCGCCATCTGGAATGGATACGCGGCCGACGAACACCTGGGGGACCGCGGCTGGAAGCGCGCCGGCGTCGAGAAGTTCCCGCCCATCGTCGCGCGCGGCGTGCTGATCGACGTGGCCGGCTTCAAGGGCGTGCCGGTGCTGCCCGACGGCTATCGCATCTCGGCAGCGGACCTGCAGGGCGCGCTCCGGCGGCAGCGCGTGGCCCTCCAGCCCGGCGATGTCGTGCTCATCAGGGGTGGGCGGATGACGACGTGGCCCGACGTCGACCGGTATGTCCTGCAGCAACCGGGGCTGTCGCTGGAGGCGGCGCGCTGGCTGGCCGAGGACCGACAGGCCATGGTCATCGGCGGCGACAACCTGAGCCTCGAGCACTTCCCCGTCGAGCCCGGCCATTCGTGGGTGCCTGTGCACACCTACCTGCTCGCCCAGCGCGGCGTCCCCATCGTGGAAGTCGTGGACCTCGAGGGTCTGGCACGCGACGGACTCCACGAGTTCGCCTTCGTCGCGGCCTCACTGAGGTTCCGCGGCGCGTCCGCCGCGCCCTTCCGCCCGATCGCCATGCCGCTCCGACCGGCGCCGGGACGGGGTGCCTCCGGGGGTGGTCCGGTGCCCTGACAGAACTATTACAGAGCGTCGGCACGGGCCGTGGCATCGTTGTGACTCCATGAGTGCCCCTGTCAAAGTCACGTCGCTCTATGGCCGCAAGGCTGCCGCCGGCCACGGCTACAACTGGATCACCATCGTCGCGATGACGGCGTTCCACATCGGCGCCATCGCGGCCTTTTTCTACATCGACTACGGCGCCATGCTGGCGGCGGCGATCATGTGGTTCGTCGCCGGCAGCCTCGGCATCGGCATGGCGTACCACCGGCTGCTGACGCACCGCGGCTACAAGACCTACAAGTGGGTCGAGTACTTCCTGACGGTGTGCGGCACGCTCGCCCTCGAAGGTGGCCCGATCTTCTGGGTGGCGACGCACCGCATCCACCACCAGCACTCCGACCATGAAGGCGACCCGCACACGCCGCGCGAGGGCACCTTCTGGGCCCACATGGGCTGGATCTTCATGGGCAAGGCCATGCACCACGACACCGCCGTGCTGCGTCGCTACGTGCCGGACCTGAGCAAGGATCCCGTCCACGTGTGGCTCACCGAGTGGCACTGGGTACCGCAGGTGGTCGTCGGCCTCGCGTTCGCCGTCTTCGGCGGGTTGCCGTACGTGCTGTGGGCCGTGTTCTTCCGCACCACCTACGGCCTGCACGCCACCTGGCTCGTGAACTCGGCGACGCACCTCTGGGGCTCGCGCCGCTTCAAGACCAGGGACGACTCGACCAACAACTGGTGGGTCGCCCTGCTGACCTTCGGCGAGGGCTGGCACAACAACCACCACGCCCACCCGGTCTCGGCCCGCCACGGCCTGGCCTGGTACGAGTTGGACATCAACTACATCAACATCAGCATCATGCGCATGCTCGGCCTCGCGTGGGACATCAAGGTCGCCCGCCTCGAGCACGTCCATCGCATGCCGCAGCAGACCGACGACGCCGTGGACATCTCCTCGGCCGAGCCGCTCATGATGGAGAAGTAGGCGTCACGTCAGCCGCGCAACACAGAAAGCCCCGGACGACCTCCGGGGCTTTCTGCGTCAGGGCGGCCTTGGGCCTTCGTCCTGGGGCCTTGGGCCTTCGCTCTTTTTGTCCTTCGCCTTTCGCCCTTCGCCCTTTCTCTTTCGACATTCCGGCATTCCGGCATTCCGGCATTCCGGCATTTCTGTAAGATCGCCCCGTGACTCGCCGCAACACCGCGACGATCGTCTTCGTGACGCTCTGCGTCGTCCTCGTGGCGGCGGCGGTGACGCTCAACATCGGCTGGATCTACGTGCACGGCCGCAGCCTGCTGGCCCTCGTGCTCGGGGTCACGGCCTTCGCGCTGATCATCGCCGGCATCATCGTCTACACCGTCTTCCTGGTGCGCGAACTCCATCGCAACGATCAGCAGGACGCGTTCCTCAACGCCGTCACCCACGAACTGAAGACCCCGATCGCCTCGATCCGCCTCTACCTGCAGACGCTGCAGTCACGTGAGGTCTCCGAGACCCAGCGCGCCGACTTCTACCGCATCATGCTCGACGATGCCGATCGGCTGCAGCAGACCGTCGAGCAGGTGCTCAAGGCCGGGGCCGCGAGCCAGCGCGTCGGCCTGCAGCATCGCGCGCCGGTGGACGTCGGCCTCCTCGCCGGCGAGGTGCTCGAGGTCGCACGCCTGCGGCACCACCTCACGGCCGACACCTTGACGCTCGCGGTCATCGCGCCCGAGGGGGCCGTCGTCGAGGGCGACGCCGAGCAGTTGCGCAGCGTGTTCTCGAACCTGATCGACAACGCCGTGAAGTACTCGCACGACCGCGTGCAGGTGGCGATGGAGGTCGCGGTGCCGTCGCCCAGCCAGGTTCGCGTGCGCGTCGTCGATCAGGGGGTGGGCATCCCGCAGGCGCAACTGAAGCGCATCTTTCGACGCTTCCATCGCTTCCAGTGGCGCGGGTCGAAGGTCAAGGGCACCGGGCTCGGCCTGTACATCGTGCGCTCGATCGTCAAGCAGCACGGCGGTCGGGTCTACGCGACCAGTGACGGCGAAGGACGCGGATCGACGTTCACAATCGAGCTGCCGCGACTGGAGACGACCTGATGCCGCACATCCTGGTGGTCGAGGACGAGCCGCATCTCGCCATGGGGCTGCAGTTCAACCTGGAGGCCGACGGGCATGAGGTGGACGCGGCCGCAGACGGCGAGACGGCCCTGCGGGTGCTCGCCGAGGCCCGCGTGCCGTTCGATGCCGTGGTGCTGGACGTGATGCTGCCGGGCAAGAACGGCTTCGAGGTGACGCGCGCGCTGCGCGAGCGCGGCGACTACGTCCCCATCCTGATGCTCACCGCGCGCAGCCGCCCCGAGGACGTGCTGCTCGGCTTCGACGCCGGCGTGGACGACTACCTGCCCAAGCCCTTCGAACTCGCCATCCTGCTCGCCCGCGTCCGCAGCCTGCTGCGACGCAGCGCGTGGGCCCGCAGCGCGCCACCGCCGGAACGGCCACCGGAGATCTACCGTTTCGCCGGCAACACATTCGACCCGTCCACGCTCGAACTGCGAGTCGGCACGCTGCCGTACCACCTGACGGCGATGGAAGCCGATCTGCTGCAGTACCTGCTGAAGAACGCCGGCAAGGTGGTGTCGCGCAAGGCCATCCTCGAGGACGTGTGGGATCTGCACGAGGACACCGACACGCGAGCCATCGACAACTTCATCGTCAGGCTTCGACGCTTCCTCAACGAGGACCCGGCCACGCCGAGGCACGTCGTCACCGTGCGCGGTGTCGGCTACCGGTTCGTTGCCGATCCCGTCGACACCGACGCCAACGGACTCGGGTAGGGCACGCGGTCACCGGGCGAGTTGCTCATCGAACCAGGCCGCCATGACGGCGACCTCCTCGGCGATGGTCATCCACGGATGGCCTCCGCCCGGCTTGACGATGAGGCGTGCGTCGCCGCCAGCCTCCTTCAGCACGCGGACCATCTTCTCGGACTGCTGCAGCGGCACGGTCGGGTCGGCGTCGCCGTGGATCAGCAGCACCGGCGGCAGCGCGCGCGTCACTCGCCGCGCCGGCGAGAGGTCGCGCGCCTTCTGCTCGATCTCCTGCGGGGTGCGCCCGGCCTGGCCGCCGCTGAAGAACAGGCCCTCGAGGCCATCGACGAGCCTGCCGCTGGTCCCCCACTCGAGGAAGTCCGTCGGCGGAAAGAAGACGGCGGCCGCCTTGATGTCGAGCCCTGGCGCCGTCGCGAGCGCCAGCAGCGTCAGGTGTCCACCGGCCGAGGCCCCCGTCATGCCGATCCGGGTCGGGTCGATGCCGTAGGTCGAGGCACGCGATCGGATGAACGTGACGGCGCGACCGATGTGCTCCACCATCCTGTCGGCCGGAAACAGCGTCCGCGACCCGGGACGCACCATGAAGACCGTGTAGCCGCGGGCGCAGTAGATGTCGAAGAGACGCGCCTGCAGGTGCTGGCGGACCTGCGCCTCTTCCGAGAACCACGCCCCTGACAGGACGTCGACGATCGCCTTGCCGTTCTTCGGGCCGGTCGGCGTGAAGACATCCATCACCAGCCCGACGCCGTTGCTCAGGCCATAGACGACGTTCTCGGTGCGGGTGTACGAGTCGGGTCGTGCCTGCGCCGCGGCAAGTCCGGACACAGACAGACACAGGAGCAGCTGAGCGACGACCAGGCGAAGACGCATCCGCCGATTCTACTGGCGGTTCACGTCGTCAGCGGCGCACGTCGTCACGCCAGCGCGCGAGGGCGGCGGCCAGCCGGGTGCGGTCGGTCGCGTGGGCTGGGTCGTCGACGAGATTGCGCAGTTCCTCGGGATCGCGTCGCAGGTCGAAGAGCTGCCGATGGTCCCACTCGGGCCACTCGACGTACTTCCAGTCGCGACGCACCACGGCCTGCGACGAGGGAATGCGCTCCCGGCGCGTGATCGTCGGGTGCTCGTAGAAGAACTCGTCGCGCCAGGCGACGGGGTTGTCTCCCAGATAGAGCGCCGCGAGATCGCGCCCCTGCATCGACGCCGGCACCGGGTGGCCGGTCGCGGCGAGCACGGACGGGGCCACGTCGATGTTGAGGGCGAGCGCCTGCTCGACCCGGCCGCGGCGACTGGCGTCCAGCCGCGGGTCATGGACGATCAGCGGCACCCGGATCGACGCCTCGTACGGGTACCACTTGTCGGCGAGGCCGCGATCGCCGTGAAAGTAGCCGTTGTCGCCCACCACCACGATGAGGGTGCGGTCGTACACGCCCTGTGCCTTCAGCTCGTCGACGACGCGGCCGATGGCGCGGTCCACCTCGGAGATGAGGCGGTAGTAGCGCGTCATGAAGGCCTGGTACCGGTCGGGCGTGTCGAAGCGCCAGTGATACCGCACACGGCCCTCGTTGGCGTCGGCCGAGAGGAAGGGCGGCAGCGCCTGCTGGTACGCCGCGTCACCGTGGCGTGGGGGCGGGATGGTCACGCCGTCGTACAGGGCGCGGCTCCAGTCCTGGGGCAGGTACTGGTCCTTCGCGTTGTCCTCGGCGTGCGGCGCGAAGAACCCGACGGTCAGGACGAACGGTCGTCCCGCCGGCCGCGTGCGCAGGAAGTCGAGGGCGTCGCGCGTGTTCCTCTCCGTCACGTGGACGCGCGCGCCGTCGGCATCGGTCATCCAGTGCGCGCCGTGGTAGGCCCGCACGACGTCGTAGTCCTCGACGCGGGGCTTGCCGACGTCGTACTTGCCGACGTGGCCGGTCCAGTAGCCGGCGCGACGCAGCACGCCGGGGTACGTGGCGGCAAAGGCCTCGGGCGTCAGCGGCGTGCCGAAGGCGGTGATGCCGTGCCGCGACATGTACTGACCGGTCAGCATCGTCGCCCGGCTGACCATGCAGATCGATGTCGTGACGCGCGCTTGTTCGAAGCGCACGCCTCCGGCGGCGAGCTGATCGATGCGCGGCGTGCGGACCACCGGATTGCCGGCCGCGCCGATCGAGTCCCAGCGGATGTCGTCGATGATCAGCACCACGACGTTCATCGCGGGTGGCACGACCTGCGCCGCCAGAGGGTGATGGCCGGCACGCAGTCCACCCATGGCGATGGCAAGCAGCACCGCCACCCACAGCCGCCGACCGAGGCCCATCGTCATGCCTCGCCTCTGGTCAGCGCGAGCAGATGCGCGGCGAGCCGGGCGCGAGTCGCTTCGGCCTCCTCGGGCGTCCAGCGCCGCAGGCCCGCGCCTGCCTTCATGCCGGTGTCGCCGCGCGCGATCGCCTCGTCGAGCAGCGGCGACGGCGCCGCGCCAGTCGCCAGGTCCGGGAACAGCAGGGCATGCAGGTTCCGCGTCAGCTCGAGTCCGATGAGATCGGCGTTCTCCATCGGGCCGAGCACGGGCAGCCGCAGGCCGAAGCTGCTCTTGACGACGATGTCGATGGTCTCGGCGTCGCAGACACCGGCCTCGACGAGCGCGAGGGCTTCGCGCCACATCGCCTGGTTGAGGCGGTTGCCGATGAAGCCGGTGACATCCCGGTGGACGACGACCGGCGTCTTGCCGGCGTCGCGCAACAGCGTCACGACCCGATCGACCACCTCCGCGCCGGTCCACGCCGTGCGGATGACCTCGACCAGCGGAATCAGATGCGGGGGATTCCACCAGTGCGTCCCGACCAGACGACGGCGCGCCTCATCGTCGAGGCGCGCGCCGAGGCGCGTGATGGGGATCACGGAGGTGTTGCTCGCGAGGATCGCGTGGGGCGGGGCCAGCGCGGCGACCTCGGCAAACAGGTCCTGCTTCAGGGCGACGACCTCCGCGACGGCCTCGATGACGAGGTCGACGCCCTGGACGGCGTCGGCCAGTGACGGCGTCGTGCGCATCCGGGCCAGCACGGGAGCGGCGTCCACGGCCGCCTCCTCGAGGTTGCGCGTGACCCGGCCGAGAGCGCTGCCGAGTGCCGTGGCATCGGTGTCCGTGAGGCAGACGCGATGTCCGGCCGCGGCCAGCACCTGGCCGATGCCATGGCCCATCAACCCGGCGCCGAGCACGGCGACCGACAGCGGTGACGACATGGGCAGTCCGGAAGGCGTGCTACTTCGCGACGGTGCCGACGAGCGACCGGCCTTCCGCCTCGCCGATCTCGCGCACGAAGACGTTGCGGAAGCGGACCTCGGAGCCGTGGGTCTGCAGCTCGATCGAGCCGGTGGGCAGCACCGGCTGCGTGCGGTCGAAGAAGTTGTCGAGGACCTGGCCGACGACGACCGGCGTGTCGTTGAGGGTGACCCAGACCCGCGTGCCGACCATCTTGATCGTCATGCGGTTCCACTGCCCGATCGGCTTGTCGGCCAGGGCGAGCGGCCAGCGGCCCGGGTTGTCCGGGTTGTTGTTCCACAGCCCGCCGGAGCCCTTGTCGGCGCCGCTCTTCTTGTCGCGGGCGCTGGCGGGATCCCAGATCTGCACCTGCGGATAGCTGCGGAGATAGATGCCCGAGTCGCCGCCGGGCTGCGTGAGCATCCAGTCGACGTGGAACTCGAAGTCGCCGTACGGCTTCGCGGTGGCCAGGTGCACGCCCTTGCCGTCGGAGACGAGCTCACCGGTGGCGGTGTCGACGCGCCAGTGCAGGTCGCGGTCGGCGTTCCACTCGGCCTGCTTCGCCGCGCGCTCCTCGGGCGTGAACTTCGCCTCGACGTACGGGCTGAAGACGCCACCGCCACCGGGTCGCCCGCGCCAGCCATCGAGGTTCTTGCCGTTGAAGAGCGCCGTGAAGCCCGCGGGGGGCCTGGGGGCGGCGGTCTGCGCGAGCACCTCCGCCGACACGCTGCAGCCAAGAATCGTCACGACCGCCATCGCGGTCCACGTCGAACGCACGTACATGAGCGGAACTCCTCCGGGCGATACTCTCCCACAGAATGCGGCAGGATCCACCGACACATGCCCATCTGGCGATGAAGGCATGCGAGATGCGAAGACACGACCCGGTGCCGACGCCTATCCTGCTCGGATGAGTTCCCCGTCTCCCGCCGATCTGTCCGCGTGGGGCGCCCCGATGCCACCACGTGGCGCGGCGCTGCTCACCGATCCGCTGTTGAACAAGGGCACCGCGTTCACCGAGCGCGAGCGCGATGCGCTCGGGTTGCGGGGCCTGCTGCCCCCCCGCATCTTCACGCTCGAGGAGCAGGCCAGCCGGAGTCTCGCGGCCGTGCACCGCAAGCCGGATGCGCTGGAGAAGTACATCTACCTCACCAACCTCCAGAACCGGAACGAGGTGCTGTTCTATCGCGTGGTGATGGATCACATCGAGGAGATGGTGCCGCTGATCTACACGCCGACGGTCGGGCAGGCGTGCCTCGAGTACGGCGCCATCTACCGACGGCCGCGCGGCCTCTTCCTGACGCTGCGCGACAAGGGCCGCATCGCCGAGGTGCTGCGCCACTGGCCGGTGCAGGGCATCCGCCTCATCGTCGTGACCGACGGCGAGCGCATTCTCGGGCTCGGCGACCTCGGCGCGCTCGGGATGGGGATTCCGGTCGGCAAGCTGTCGCTGTACACGGCGTGCGCGGGCGTCCATCCGTCCTACACGCTGCCGATCACCATCGACGTCGGCACCGACAACCAGGACCTGCTCGACGGCCCGGTGTATATCGGCCTGCGACAGAAGCGGGCGCGTGGCGAAGAGTACGACGCCTTCATCGAGGAGTTCGTCGAGGCGGTCGCCACGGTGTTTCCCAAGGCCCTGCTGCAGTGGGAAGACTTCGGCAACACGAATGCCTTCCGGCTGCTGGGCGCCTATCAGCAGCGGCTGCCGAGCTTCAACGACGACATCCAGGGGACGGCGGCGGTCGCCCTGGCCGGCGTGATGGCGGCGCTGCGGGTCACGGGCGGCACGCTGGCCGACCAGAAGCTGCTCTTCCTCGGCGCGGGCGAGGCCGGCACCGGCATCGCCGATCTGTACGTGGCCGCGGCGACGTCGGCGGGCATGGGCGAGGCCGAGGCCCGGGCCCGCTGCTGGTTCGTCGACTCGAAGGGCCTGGTGGTGCAGTCGCGCACCGACCTCGCGCACCACAAGCTCCCGTACGCGCACGCACACGAGTACCTGCCGAGCCTGGCCGAGGCCGTGGCCGCGCTGAAGCCGACGGCGCTCATCGGCGTCTCGGGCATGCCGCAGACGTTCACGCAGCCGATCGTCGAGCAGATGGCGTCCCTGAATCAGCGGCCGATCGTCTTCGCGCTGTCGAACCCGACGTCCAAGGCGGAGTGCACGGCCGAGCAGGCCTACGCCTGGTCGGACGGGCGCGCGATCTTCGCCTCGGGCAGTCCGTTCGCGGAGGTGGAGTTCAAGGGCCGACGACACGTGCCGGGTCAGGGCAACAACATCTACATCTTCCCTGGCGTCGGGCTGGGCGTCCTGGCGAGCGAATCGCGCGAGGTGACCGACGCGATGTTCCTGGCCGCGGCGCGCACCCTCGCCGACATGGTGGACCCGGCCGACCTCGACCTCGGCCGCGTCTATCCGGCACTCACCCGCATTCGGGAAGTGTCCCTGCGCATCGCCACGGCGGTGGCCGCCAACGCCCACGACTCGGGCCTGGCACGCGCCTCCCGGCCGGAGGACCTGGCGCAGGACATCCGAGCCCGGATGTTCGAACCGGTGTATCGCGAGTACGCGTGACCATCGGCCCTGGGGCCCTGGGGCCTTGGGCCTTGGGGCCTGGGCCTTGGGCCTTGGGCCTTGGGCCTTGAGCCCTGAGCCTTGGGCCTTTCCCTTTGAGCCTTGAGGCCTGAGCCCTGAGCCCTTCAACGGCTGGCGTACGATCGTCGGCATGACCGACGCTCCTGACCGGACGCCTGCGGCCTCGCCCGCGCCGCCCCTGACCACACGCGAGCGCGCCGGGCTCAAGGCCCGCGCCCACGCCCTCGAACCGGTCGTCCGCGTGGGGCACGCTGGCGTCACGGACGCCCTCATCGGCAGCATCGATCGGGCCCTGCTGGCACACGAACTGATCAAGGTGAAGATCGGCGAAGGCGAGCGGGAGGACCGCGCCGAGGCCACGACGGCCATCTGCGCCCGCACGGGCGCCGCCCTGGTGCAGAGTGTCGGCCGGGTGATCGTGCTCTGGCGGCCCGCGCCGGAGGCCTGAGCCCCTCGAGCCCTCGCCGCCACACCTGGCCCGGCTCATGAGTTGGCGCGCGGGTCCGATGAATGGGCCATGGCTTCGGTGTCCCCTCCCTGGGTGGCGGTGCTCGGCGGACTGGCGCTGATGGCGTCTGCCTGCAGTCCCGGCGCCGCCCCCGCCTCGACCGCCAGCGCCGATGCGTCGCGCGACCAGGTGTCGTGCAACGTCGCGCGCGGCGAGCACAGCCTGTGCCTCGAACAGCTCGACCCCCTCGATGCCACGCGTCGGCTGTCGCTGGTCGCCCAGTGCACCGAGAGCGGCGGTGCGCTGGTCGAGCGCTGCCCCACCCGGCACCTGGTCGGCGTCTGCGAGGTGCAGCAGGACACGCGACTGGCCTGGAGCCTCAATGCCGTCACCCGGGTCCACCACTACATCCACCCCGATGTCCTGACACCCGAGATCGTCGAGTCGCTGGTCGCGCGCTGTGGGGGACCAGCCGGGCAGTGGACGCCCGTCGCGCCTGCGGACGGGACGGAGTCCTGACATGCGGAACCCACGACTTCTGCTGGCGACACTCGCGGTGACGCTGACCTCGGCGTGCGGACTGGCCCCCGCGCCCCCGGACGCGCTTGCGCCGTATGCCTCGGCGACGCTCACGGCCGGCGAGGGCCTCGGCGACCTCCGCTTCGACACCACGACCCTGCGCCCCTTCCTGGCCGGCTTTCCCGGCGGACGTCTGGCGGCGGTCGGCGGCGACGAAACCGGTGTGGAAGTGGTGTTCCCGGCCCAGGGGCTCGCGTTCCTGTTCGTGCTGGACGAGAGCTGCACCTCGGAGGTCGGGGCGCGCACACGGCAGCTGTTGACGGATCTGGGACGCGCCGATGCCTTCTTCGCCGCCCATCCGGACTGTGGATCGGCGCCGCTGCGCAGCATCTCGGTGAGCGCGGGAACGGAGCCGGAGCAGACGTTCTACACGGGTCGGACCGACGCCGACCTGCCGCTGTTCGCCCCGCTCGACGACCTGCAGGCGCAGGAGGGCGACCCGGGTGACGTCCGCGGCCTGTGGCTGGCCGACAGCAGCACCGCCGACGAGCGGTTCGACACCCACGCCTACCCGCGCGGCATCGTCTACATGGTGGGCGAAGCCACCGACGGCCCCGCGAAGGACCATCTGGTCGTCCAGAAGATTGCCATCTTCCCGGCGCAGTAGCCCGCGCGGCGCTTGACACGCCCCGGGCCTCGACAGACCATGCGGCTCTCCAGGAGACCGCATGAATCGACGTGACGTGCTGCGCAAGCTCGCGGCGGCCCCCGCGATGGCCGGGGCCACCCTCGCAACCGGCCGCGAGGTCCTCGCGCAGGTCCCGGCGGTGCCGCCCGCGCCTCGCGGGTTGCCCCCCATCCGCATCCGGGACATCCAGGTCGTGCTGACCGCGCCCAATGGCATCCGTCTGGTCGTGGTCAAGGTGATGACCGATCAGCCCGGCCTGCACGGCTGGGGCTGCGCCACCTTCACCCAGCGCGCCCTCGTCGTCCAGACCGCGATCGACCAGTATCTGCGGCCCTTCCTCGTGGGTCGCCGTGTCGACGAGATCGAGGACATCTGGCAGTCGATGTACGTGAGCTCCTACTGGCGCAACGGCCCCGTGCTGTTCAACGCCATGAGTGGCGTGGACATCGCCCTCTGGGACATCCTCGGCAAGCGCGCCGGCCTGCCGCTGTACCAGTTGCTCGGCGGCAAGGTGCGGCACGGTGCCGACTGCTACTACCACGCGAGCGGCCGGGACTTCGCCGAGGTGACCGACAACGCGCGCAAGGGCATCGCCGCCGGCTTCCGCCACGTGCGCGTGCAGGGCGGCGTGCCCGGCCTGGCCACCTACGGCGCGCGCAGCGACGCCGCGACCGCCGGCTCCGCCGATGAAGCGATCGGGCCGACCAACCCGCGCGCGATCTGGGAATCGGCCGGGTACGTGCGCATGCTGCCGAAGCTCTTCGCGCACCTGCGCACCGCGCTCGGCGACGAGGTGCAGCTGCTGCACGACGTGCACGAACGCGTGCAGCTCAACGAAGCCATCAACCTCTGCAAGGCGCTCGAGCCGTACAACCTGTTCTTCCTCGAGGATCCGTTTCCGCCCGAGGACAACGCCTGGTTCCGCCAGCTGCGCCAGCAGACCAGCATCCCGCTCGCGATGGGCGAGCTGTTCAACACCGTGCAGGAATACCTGCCGCTCATCTCCGAGCGCCTGATCGACTTCATCCGCATCCACATCTCGCAGATCGGCGGCCTCAGCCCGGCGCGCAAGGTGGCGGCGCTGTCGGAGTTCTTCGGCGTGCGCACGGCCTGGCATGGCCCGGGCGACGCCTCGCCGGTGGCGCATGCGGCACAGCTCGCGCTGGAACTCTCCACCTACAACTTCGGCATCCACGAGGGCGGGGCCTTCCCCGCCGAGACGCGCGAGGTGTTCAAGGGCGCGCCGGAACAGAAGAACGGCTACATGGTGGCCAACGACGCGCCCGGGCACGGCGTCGAGGTGGACGAGGCGCTGGCCGCGAAGTTCCCGTTCAAGCCAGGTCCCCCCAACTTCGACTACTCGTGGGGCACGACCCGACGACGTGACGGCACGGTCATCCGGCCGTGACGAGGGGGCGCGTGGCCCGACGCTCGCGCACCACCAGGTAGAAGAGCGGCCCGAACGACCCGGCCACGAGGGTGACGAGGACGAACGGCCACGCGTTCAGGCCGCGCGCCGAGGCGTCGCGGACCATCCAGATGCACGAGAGCAGGGCGAGAATCACCAGGTCGGCCAACACCTGGCCAGCGCCCCAGCTCTGGAAGTGCGGCGCGAGGATGCCGATGAAGCCGACGTCGGCGAGTGCGATCGCCGTCAAGGCGCCGAACAGCGCAATCACCATGGAGAGGGCCAGCAGGCGGGTCGTCATGTGCGTTCTCCTCGAGAAGGGGTCCGACGCCAGACTGCCCGTGTCCTTCCCGCACCTGCTTCGCTCGTGGCGCCAGAAGCGCCGGCTGTCGCAGCTCGGGCTCGCCCTCGAGTCCGTGGTGTCACAGCGGCACGTGAGCTTCCTCGAGTCTGGCCGCGCCCACCCGAGCCGGGCGATGCTGCTGCAGCTGGCCGACGGCCTGCGGTTGTCGCTGTTCACGGTCATCGCGACCTTCGGCACCGCTCAGGACGTGCCGGCCGATGACGCCACCGAGCGCCTCCTGCGTCAGGCGGCGGCCGATCCGCTCACTCCAGGTGCTTGACCAGCAGGACCTCGTTGCCCATCGGGTGATAGAGCACTTCATCGACCAGCTGCCGCGACAGCATCAGGCCGAAGCCCCCCGGCCGCAGGCCTGCCTGCTCGCGTCGCTCGATGTGCGAGATCGGATCGCCGGCTGACGCCACGTGTGGCAGCGCACCGGCGACGAAACCCGGCCCCGGATCGCGGAAGTAGAACGTCAGGGCACGCTGCGTGCGGATGGCATCGACGCGGACGTCCTTCCCCGCATCCAAGCCCGCACCGTGCTCGATGGCGTTGAGCAGAATCTCCCTGAACGCCATCAGCAGCAGGTCCATGGTCGGCGCCGGGAACAGCCGTCGATGGAGCTGGCCCATGAACGTGACGAGTCGATCGGCGCTCACGAGGTGCGCACTGACCCGCAGCGAGATCCAGTGCGGCGACGCGCCGAGCACGCGAATGCCATGACTGTCCCAGTCGTGGTCGTCGGCCGCCTTGCGCACGAGGTCGGCGATCTGATCGGGATGGAAGGGCCTGGTGAAGACGGCGAAGACGTGCGCCCGCAGCGCGGCGATGACGGCCTCGGGCGTGGCGTCGTCGGCGAGGAACACCGCGCGCACGCCAGGGCGCAGCGCCCGCGCCTGCTCCAGAAACGCGAGATCCTCCTCGAACGACGACGCCGGACTGAGGAGCATCGCGTCGAAGGGCGTGTCGGCCAGGCGACGGAGTGCGGCCGCGGCGGTCGTCACGTGCTCGACGTGGAGATTCTCGAGTCCTGGCAGTCTGTTGAGAATCTCGTCGTCGTCGGCAATCTGCTGGACGACGAGCAGGCGGGCCATGGCAGCATCCTCTTTCACACCACTGCCACACTCTGGCATGGCGTCGCACCACTATCGCATGACACCATGGCCTGTCAGGTGATTCACGTGACGTCCATGCGACGCTGTGCCCTGCTCCTTGCCACCTCGTTGCTCTGCGGCGCCCCGGCCGCGTCCGCCCAGCCCCCCGCAGCCCGCGGGTTCGGCTGGAAGAACGAGCGCCCCGCCCTGATCTTCGGCGACGACCTCTACGTCACGCTGCGATCACGGCTGGTGTTCGACACGCGAGGCTTCGACCCCGACGTCGACGAGGACACCTACCGGCTCGACGTGGCGCGCATCGGGCTCAAGGGCGAACTGACGCGGCACGTCGATTTCGAGATCGAGCGCGAGATCGACGACAACGGCGAGTGGGAGGACTGGAAGGACGTCTACGTCAACTGGGACACGTTCGACCGCGCCGGCGTCAGGGCCGGCCGGTTCAAGATCCCGTTCGGGTTCGAGCAGAATCTCGGGCGCACGGAGATCGACTTCATCTACCGGGCCCGCATCTCCACCCAGCTGACGCCGGCGCGCGACACGGGCGTCCTGCTGCACGGGCGCGCATTCGGGCGCGGCCTCACCTACGAAGTGGGCGCGTTTGCCACGGACGGAGACATCGGCAAGCTGACCGAGCCTCAGTTCACGCCAGACGCCGAGGATGACCTGGGGCCCACCTACGCCGGCCGTGTCACGGCGGCGCTCCTGCGTCCACTGGTGGGCGAGGACACCGTCCTGCGATCGCTGCGGGTGGGAGCGGCCTATACCAATGGCCAGCTGCCAGAAGGCCTCAACAGCCTGCGAGGCGAGACGCCCTACGGCTACGACTACTTCGAGCCCGTCTACGTGAACGGGCGCCGGCAGCGGCTCGGGCTGGAACTCGACTGGACGCCGGGCCCGTACGGCCTGCGCGCCGAGTGGATCCAGTCGCGCGAGGACCGCCGTGGCCAGGGACTCGGCAACGTGGACCTGTCCGATCTGCTCGGCACGGGATGGTACGTGGCTGGCACCTGGCTGGTCACGGGCCAGGACAAGGACGACAACATCAGCATGAAGCGCTCGGTGGTGCGCGGCGGACCGGGCGCCATCGAGCTGGCGGCGCGGTACGAGGAACTGGCCTTCGGCAGCGTGAACAGGGACGGCCCGGCGTTGAGCAATCCGCGCGCTGATCACCTGGTCGAGAACAGGACCCGCATCACCACCGCTGGCGTGAACTGGTACGTGATGCCGCACGTGAAGGTGGTCCTCAACGCGCTTCACGAAACTTTCACGGATGCGACACGAACTCCGAAGGCCGGTGCGTCGTCCTTCCTGTCAGGTGTCGTCCGGTTGCAGGTGGTGTTCTGAGGAAGTGAGGGATCGCATGTCGTCGTCAGGTCGGCTGGCCCGCTGGCTGGGGGTGCTGGTCGCCGTGGTCCTGTGCACCGCCCGTCCGGCGCTGGCCCAGGGCACCGACGTCCTCTTCGACATCACGACGCTGCACCGCGTCGATCTGCTGATGCACTCGCAGGACTGGGAGAAGCTCAAGCAGAGCTTCCAGGAGAACACCTACTACCCGGCCGATCTGCGCTGGAACGACCTGACGGTCCGCAACATCGGCATCCGCTCGCGCGGGCTCGGATCGCGCAGTGCCACCAAGCCCGGCCTGCGGGTCGATTTCGATCGCTACGCCAGCGCCCAGACCTTCCTCGGCCTCAAGTCGATCGTGCTCGACAACCTGACGCAGGACCCGTCGGGTGTGAAGGAGAGCGTGACGATGCGGCTGTTCGCCCGGATGGGTGTGCCGGCCTCGCGTGAGTCCTTTGCGCGGCTCTACGTCAACAACGAGCTCATCGGCCTCTACGCCATCGTCGAGTCGGTGGACAAGGACCTGCTGGCACGCGTCTTCGGCGAGATCGACGACAACGTCCAGAACGACGGCTATCTGTTCGAATACAACTACGTCCTCGGGGCGCCCTGGCGGTTCGAGTACCTCGGCGCCGACCTCGCGCCGTACGGCGAACGGTTCGATGCCAAGACGAGGGAGGACAGGAGCGACGGCGAGAAGTGGGGCCCGATCGAGGAACTGGTGCGGCTGGCCAACGAGACACCCGCGGAGTCCCTGACGGCGCCCCTGGCCGACCGCCTCGACCTGCCGGCGTTCATCCGCTACGTTGCGCTCCAGAACTTCGTCGCGCAGAACGACGGCTTCCTCGGCTACGACGGCATGAACAATTTCTACCTGTACCGCCTGGAGGACCGCAGCCAGCACGTGTTCATCGCGTGGGACGAAGACAACGCCTTCCAGAACGCCGACTTCCCCGTCACGATGCGTCACGACGAGAACGTCCTGCTGCGCAAGCTTCTCGCCACGCCGGAGTGGCGCGCCCAGTACTTCGCGGTGCTCGATGAGGCGGCGGCGACCGCGGCACAGGTCGATGAGGGGCAGACCGACGGCTGGTTGCAGGCGGAGATGCGCCGCCAGCTCGACGCCATCGCGGACGCGATGCGCGAGGACCCGTCCAGGCCGTACAGCAACGACGACCACGTGGCGGCGCGGGAGACCCTTCTGGCGTTTCCGGCCGCGCGCATCGCCTTCGTGCGGTGCGACTCGGCCCGTGCCATGGACGCGCCGCTGCCCGACGGCTGCTTCTGATCCCCGAGGCCCTGGCAGCCCCTCGCAGGGCACACGCTCGCCTGGCGGTCCGTCTCAGGGCACGCGGGCGGCGAGTTCGTCGTGCAGCGTGTCGATGGCGACGCGCTTGACGGCCAGCGCGCCCGTGTCCACGGCCGCCTTGATGGCCGGGCGGGCGAGGAACTCGGCGATGCGGGACTCGCGCTCGTCGACGGCGGAGGCCAGCGACGGGTACCGGGCGCGCAGCGCCTCGGTCTTCGCGACGCGCTCGGCGGCACAATCGGAATGCGTGGTCAGCACCACCAGCTTGACGCCGTTCTCGACGGCGAGTTCCAGCATCTCTTCCTCGCGCTCGCTCATCACCGACCCGGCCGTGCGAATCACGTAGTAGTAGTGACGCGTGTCGCCGACCAGTTCGTTGGTGTCGATGCGGGCGTCCATGCACACGACCAGCGCCACGAGTGCGTGACGCGGCGTGCGCGGGAAGGTGTGCCGCATGCCCGCAGCCCGGCCGTTCTGCTTCTGCAGTTCGGCCCAGACCTGCTCGGGCGTGATCTCGTGGTGGTGCTCGAAGTCGTAGCTCTCGAGGCCGTCCTGCAGTCCGTAGCCGGCGTCGATCAGCGCCCCGCCGACGACGAACTGCGACTGCTGTCCCACCGATGTCCAGCGTGCCCCGGCGACGATCACGGCGCCGAGCACCACCATTGCGAATCCAGCCAGCAGCGTCTTCCTCATGCGGGGACCTCGAGGCCCGGTGTCGCGGCGATTATGACGCGCACGGTCGGGCTGTCAATCTCCCGCGCCGGTCACCGCAGACGCGTCGCCAGCGCGTTGGTGCCAGCCGCCCACGTGACACCGCCGGCATTCGAGTACATGGCGCGTTCGACGACGATCTCCGCGGGCGTGGTGCCGAGACTCTCGATCAGCGCGCCGAACCGGCGGCCGGCCGCTTCGGGGAACTCCGCGGCGACCGCGACGTTGGCCCGACTCGTCTCCGGCAGGTCGAAGGTCCGCACCGCGCTGGTGCCATCCTCGAACATCAGCGTGACTCGGGCCTGCCCGGTGCGCGAGGACGTGTTCGCCACCAGGATGTAGGTCTCGTAGGCGGCGCCGCCACCGCCGATCTCGCCCTCGGCGAGCGCCCACGCCGTGCCCGTGAACGTGGCGCCGGCAGAGTTGTGTGCCTCGTGCCACGAGTTGCCATCGCCCGGCCACCACATGGCGCGCTCGACGATGACCGGCACGCCGTTGGTCACCTCCACCGTGGTCGAGACGGCCGTGTCCGCGAGCGGGAATCCGGTGGTCCCGTCCGGTGTCTCGACATCGACCCAGATGTTCTGTCGCGAGTTGGCCGGAATCGTCATCGCCTTCGTGTAGGTGGTGCCGTCGGGCAGCAGGTAGGTCACGACGGCCTGCGCATCGGCGCCGTTGGGATTGGCCAACAGGACGAACAGGTCGAAGTAGGCGCCGGTGGCGCCCTCGGCCAGGAACCAGCGGGTGCCCGGCGTGGTGATGCCGGCGCTTTCATGCCCGGCATTGAAGGTGCGTCCCTGATTCGACCGGTACATCGCCCGCTCGACGATGATCGGCACGGCGTCGATCGACTCGATGACGGCGCTGACGTCGGTGTCGATGAGGGCCTGGCCGATGCCCGGGAACTCCTCGACGTCGACCCAGATGTTGGTGCGGGAGTTCGGCGCGAGCGTGTAGGTCTTCTCGAGCGGTGCGCCGACGGGACGCAGATAGCGGACCCGAACCGGACGGGTGGTGTCCGACGGGTTCTGCAGCAGATAGAAGAGGTCGAAGCCGCTGTGCGTCGCGCCTTCGGCGAGATACCACGTCGGCGCTGGCGCCACGACGGCCGTCTCGGCGTGGGCACCGTAGCCGCCATCACCCCACCGCATGGTGCGGTCGACGACGAGGGTCTGGTCGGCCTCGACAATGGTCGAGAACTCGGCGACGGCCAGACCGGGGACGTCCTTGGCCGCGACGGTGGCGCGCGTGCTCGGCCCCACCTTCAGATAGTGACCGACGCGCGTGCCATCGGCCTTGAGGAACCGCATCAGCACGTTGGCCGCCTTCGACGACGTGTTGACGATGGCGAACGACGAATCGAACAGCGACGACGTGGCGCCTTCGGCGAAGTAGCGGACGACAGTGCCCCGCGGATGTGTTCCGGCGGCGTACTCCGCCGCGTTCGAGATGCCGTCGCCATCCGCGTCACCGATCGCACCGTTGGGGCCGGTTCCCGAGGCCGGGTCGAGGCCGAACTGCACCTCCCAGTCCGTCGGCAGCCCATCGCCGTCGTCGGCGCCGAGTTGCAGTTCGACTGGCTCCGGTTCTCCGACCACACCGTCGCGCACGACCTCGAGCGTGGCCGTGCCAACCGTCGTCAACGCTGGCACGAGGGCGTCGATCCGATCCGGACTGACCGAATACAGCCCTGCGACCTGGCCGTTGATCCGCACCTGCACACCCGAGAGCGTCGTCGGCAGTGCCACCGACTGGTTCGAGGTCCCGGCGAGACGCCAGCCATGGATCGAGAAGCGACGGCCGGGGGTGAGGCCGGGCAGGCCTGTGGTGGCATCGACCACGCCCCGCTGCGCGCGGATCTGCGGCACGACCGCCGTCGAGTCGATGTAGGCCGCAGTGCTGCCGATATCGGTGCCAGGATTCGGCACGGCGGCGACGGCGCTGAACATGCGGTTGGAGATCGGGCCGGCGTCGCTGTCGTTGACGTCGCCCGAAGAGTTGGTGATGTAGGCGTAGGAGCGGCCGTTGGGCAGGTAGTACACCTCGGAGATCGTCCCGCGCAGTCCGCCAGCGAACCGGATGCGATTGCCGGCCGCCACCGGGAAGATCTGCCAGCCGAGGCCGATGTACCCGGACGAGCCCGGGGGCAGGAAGGACGGCAGCGCCTGAATCGCCGTCAGCGTCGCCGGCTGAAAGATCGACGGGCGGCCCGGCCGACCGAACACGCCATCGATGAGGCGGACCAGGGCCGGCGCCGTCGCCAACCAGCCCCCGGAGCCTTCCATGCTCTCCAGGTAGAACTCGCCGTACGGTCGGGGCACGTTGCCGGTGACCCAGGGAAACACACTCGGGACGGGCGTGACCGAGGGGGCGACGAAGTACGCGGCTTCGTGGCGGCTCGCTGTCGCCGGCTGTGAGCGGCCCTCGACGAGCGTCCGTCCGATGCGCATCGACGTCCGGATGCCGAGCGGCTCCAGCACGGTCTCGCGCGTGTACTTCTCGTAGGGCATGCCCGAGACACGTTCGACGACGAGCGCCAGCATGGCGTACGCAATGCCGGTGTACTCGTATCTGGTGCCTGGCTCGAAGTGCAGGGCCCGCTGGAACATCCATCGGGTGACGTCGGTCGACGTCGCCGGTCCGCGAATCCCCAGCGCCGGCGCGATGGTGCGGCTGCTCTGAATGGGCTCGCCACCGGTGGCCCGGGCCCACCCGAAGGAATGCTGCAGCAGGTGGCGCAGGGTCACCCGTGTCCACCGCTGATCGACGACGCCGCCAGGGGGCACCAGGTCAGGCAGCCGATCGATGATCTTGTCGTCGAGCGACAGCTGCCCGGCCTCCATGAGCGTCAGGATGGCCATGGCCGTCACGGGCTTCGAGATGCTGCCAATCCGCAGCATGGTGGTCGGCCGCATCGCCCGACCGGTCGCCGAATCCGCGAAGCCGACGGCCCCGCCGCAGTTCAGCGTGCCCTGCGTCGACATCGCGAAGCTCATGCCGGTGAGCTCGAACTCGACACGGGCCGCGCGCATGGCGTCCTGGGCGGCGGTCGGGCAGGAGTCGAACACTTCCGGCGGAGCCTGACTCGACAGCACGAGGGGGGTGGCGAGCAGGAGCGAGACGACGAGCGGGAGAGTCCTGGAGCGCATGTGGCGTGGCACCTCACTGGCAATAGCGCGGGCGGCCCGCGTTCGGGGCCATGACCAGTCGTTCGGACCCTTGTGCCCCCGCTGGCGGTCGTGGTACCGAAGCACGCCATGGCGCCCATCGTTCCCGACCCCGCCCGCATCCACAGCTTCCCCACCGAGGCCGCCTTCGAGGCGTGGATGCGGCAGCACCACGCCTCCGAGCCGGAGCTCTGGCTTCGCGTGTACAAGAAGGGGTCGGGCCTGCCCACCGTGACCTACGCCGAGGCGCTCGACGTCGTGCTGTGCTGGGGGTGGATCGACGGCATCAGGAAGTCGCTCGACGCCCAGTCGTTCCTGCAGCGCTACACGCCGCGCCGCGCCCGCAGCATCTGGAGTCAGGTCAACCGCGATCACATCGCCCGCCTGACGGCGGCGGGACGCATGACGCCGCACGGACAGGCGCAGGTCGATGCTGCGAAGGCCGATGGGCGCTGGGATGCGGCGTACGCCCCCATTCGCAGCGCGAGTGTCGACGCGCTGCCCGATGACCTGCGCGCGGCCATCGACGCCAATCCGAAGGCCCGGCGCACCTTCGCCACGCTCGGACGCGTGAACCTGTTCGCGCTGGCCTTCCGTACCAACGCCATGAAGACGCCGGAGGGGCGCGCGCGCAAGATCGCCAGCCTGGTCGACATGCTGGCGCGCGCCGAGACCATCGTGCCGCAGACACGGACGGCCGCGAAGAAGAAGTGAGCGCGCCTGGCCGCGCGTCTCGCTACCGCGGCTGCAGCACCCCGCCGACCAGCACGTGCGTCACGGCCAGGCGGCGCCCCAGCACCACGATGTCGGCCCGCGTGCCGACCGTCAGGCTGCCGGTGTCATGCGCGATGCCGGTCCGCTCGGCCGGCGTCAGGCTGGCCATGCGGACGACCTCCCACAGCGGGGCCTTCGTCGCCGCGAGCATCGTGCGGACCATGTGGTCCATGCCCACCGAGGCACTGGCCAGGCCCCCCTGCGGAGCACGCCCGACCTTGCCATCGTGATCGAAATCCGTGCCCGTCTCGACGGGGCCGAACCGGTAACGGCCCGGCGGCATGTCGACGGCACGACTGGCGTCGGTGACGAGCAGCAACCGGCGGGCGCCGAGCATCCGCCAGGCGAACTGCAGCAGTTCCGGCGCCAGGTGCTGCCCGTCGGCGATGACCTCGGTGCTCATCGCCTCCTGCATCAGCACGTACTGCTCCATGCTGCCCTGCATCGGTGTGCCCAGCCTGGCCCGGATGGACGGCACGCTGCTCATGGCGCACCAGAAGTGATCGACGTGTCGCATGCCGGCGCGGAACGCCGCCGCCATCTCGGTCCACGACGCGTTGGAGTGACCGCAGGTGATGAAGCACCCCTGGCGGCGCGCCGTGCGGAAGAACGCCAGCGCCCCGGGGAGTTCGGCCGCGCAGGTCGCGATGCGGATGAGGCCCGTCGCGAAGTACCGGGCGAACTCCGCCGGCGTCGGGTCGCGCCGGCCATCGGCGGAATGACACCCCACCTTGTCGGGCGCGAAGAACGGCCCGTACAGGTGGATGCCCGCGATGCGCGCGCCACCCGTCGGCACGGCCTCGTCGCGCACCGTCCGGCACGCATCGATCATCGCGTGGATCTCGTGCGGGGCGCCGGTGGTCGTCGTCGGAAAGATCGTGGTGGTGCCGTGCCGCGCATGGACGGCGCAGGCGGTGCGGACGGCGGCCGGCGTGCCGTCCATGAAGTCGGCGCCGCCCCCACCATGCACATGCACGTCGATGAAGCCGGGCGAGACGAAGCCGCCGCGCGCGTCGATCACCGCCGCACGGCGAGGCACGCGGGTCCTGGCGCCGCCCACCGCCGTGATCCGGCCGTCACGCACGACGATGCGGGCATCGGGCAGGAGGCGGTCCGGCAGGATGGCGGTGGCGTTGGTGATGACGAGGGCGTCGGCAGACATGCGCGCAGTGTAGCGGCACCCCGGGCACGACGGCGCCCGCCGCGTCGACCCCGGTGTGAGAGGCTGAGGCCATGCTGCGTCGTCAGTCCCTCGCCGTCGCCCTGCTGCTCGTTGTCGTGACCGTGCCCCCGTCGGGGCTTCAGGCCCAGGGGCGCGCACGGGCGCGTGAGCTCGGCGTCGCTCCGGGCGTCTTTGCACCGGGTCCTCTCAACGGCATCACCGACGTCGCTGGCGTACGCGTCGGCCAGGTCACCATCATCGAGGGGGACGACGTGCGGACCGGCGTCACGGCGATCCTTCCGCACGAAGGCAACCCGTACCTCGAGCGCGTGCCGGCCGCCCTGCATGTGGGCAACGGCTACGGCAAGCTGCTCGGCGTGACGCAGTTGCGTGAACTCGGCGAACTCGAGACGCCCATCCTGCTGACCTGCACGCTCTGTGTGTGGAAGGCCGCCGACGCGATGACCGAGTGGATGCTCGAGCGGGACGTCATGGCGGCGGTCGGCTCGATCAACCCCGTGGTCGGCGAGACCAACGACGGCGGACTCAACGCGATTCGTCGGCGGCCGATCGGGGCCGACCACGTGCGACGCGCGCTGGACGGTGCCACGAGCGGTCCCGTGGCGGAAGGCTCGGTGGGCGCCGGAACGGGCACGGTGGCGTTCGGCTGGAAGGGTGGCATCGGCACCTCGTCGCGCGTGCTTCCCGTCGCGCTCGGGGGCTGGACGGTGGGTGTGCTGGTGCAATCCAACTTCGGGGGCGTGCTGCAGGTGCTCGGCGCGCCCGTCGGCAAGGCGCTGGGGCAGTACGCCTTCCGCGACGTCGCCGACCAGGAGCGGGGCGACGGCTCGATCATGATCGTGGTCGCGACCGACGCGCCGCTCTCCGATCGCAACCTCGAGCGCCTGGCCGCGCGCGGCATCATGGGCCTCGCGCGCACGGGGTCATCGGCCTCCAACGGCAGCGGCGACTACGTGCTCGCCTTCTCGACGGCCCGCGAGGTGCGTCGGCGACCGCTGGCGCAGGGCACCGCGGGCCGAGACACGCGGCAGCGCACGGTGGAGGACCTGGCCAATGAGCCGATGTCCGGCCTGTTCCAGGCTGTGGTCGAAGCCACCGAGGAGGCGATCTACAACTCGATGTTCGCCGCGACCACCGTGACGGGCAACGGCCGGACCGTCGAGGCCCTTCCGCTCGACAAGGTGCGGGCGGTCCTAAGTCAGTACGGCATCGCCGTGCCGTGAGTGGGACGCCGCCTACGGCCGCGGGCGCGGTGTCGGCCACGGCACGCGCGCCGTCTTCACCTGGCCGTCGCGCCACGCGACGATCAGGTCGTCGCCCGCGCGCGCGATCATCGGGATGCCGGTCGCGCGCCCATTCGAGGTGGCGGCCACGGTGAGGGCTTCCGATCGGCTGGTCGCGGACACTTCGCGCAGCCGCACCTCACCACCGCCGCCCTTGCGTTCGAGCCAGCTGACGATGGGGCGACTGCCATCGAGCATGGTCACTCCCGCCCAGCCGACCGGGTCGCCGTCGTCGACGCGAATGGGGGCCGCGAACGTCGCCCCGGCATCGTCCGAGAAGGCCGCCAGCACCTTGGCTGTGCCGCCGGCGGCGGTGAACCAGGCGACGACCACCGTCTTTCCGGCCGCAGCCACGGCCGGACCGTTGGTCGGACACCCGGGGATCATCCAGCCATCCCGGTGCACCGGCGTCGGGGCCGTCCACGTGCCGTTGACGCGGCGGACGATGGCGATGTCGCGGATTTCGCCGGGTTCGTGATCGCGGTAGACCGCGACGGGGCCGTCCGCGGTGTCGGCCATGTCGGTGCTGCAGCACGAGCACGCGTCGCGATCGACGATCGTGCGTGCGAGCTCGCGACCGTCGGGCGCGAAGCTGGCGATGCCCACCGTCTTGACGTGGCCCTCGGCGTGCCCACCGCCGTGCGCCGCGTGTGTCGCTGCGGTGTCTGGCGCCAGCGGGGTGAGGTACACCGCGCTCATGCCCGCACCGGTCGGCAGGAACGAGAGGAAGCCGGAGTAGTCCGACACGTTCTGCGTGCCTTCCTCGAACACCGTCTGCCACGTCTGCCCGCCGTCAGCGGACGACTGGGCGCGGATCGCGTACCCGTAGGCGCCCGCCTTCTGCCCGGTGTTGACCAGCCAGTGGACGAAGAGGCGGCCATCGCGCGTGGCCGTGAGTGATGGATGGTCGGCCCAGTTGACGAACCAGTTCGCGCCCTGCGCGATCTGCCTGGGTGGCGCCCAGGCACCGGCGTCGAGCCGCGAGAACTTCAGGGCGTGCCCCCCGCCTGTCACGGGCTCGAGCCAGGTCAGGTAGGTCCGGCCATCAGCCCCCGTCGCGAGGGCATACATGCCGCTGCCGGCGCCGGCGGGCGTGGCCAGTAGCTCGACGGGGCGCTGGGCGGTGACGCCCACGCACGAGGCGGACAGGAGCACGGCGAGCATCGGAAGGATGCGCATCGGGCCATTGTCCGACGGAACGCGATGCCTGCCTGCGACCGGTTGTCGCGCCCCCCCGGATCGGCAGGGCGCCGCGGCGGTCAGGTCGGGTCAGCGATTGGACGCGATCTTGACGACGTGGGTCTGATCCTCGGTGAGCCAGGCATCGACGCCGAGTTCCTCGGCCTCCGCGCAGCCATCGCTGACGGCGGCGTCGTGGGTGGCGGCGGCCGTGTGCGGGGCATCCGGCACGATGCTGATCTCATGGGCCGTGACGGCGCTGCCGTGCGACACGAGGACGTCCCCCGGCTGCATGCTGGTCAGGGAGTCGGGTTCCTTCTTGTTCCACATGCCACGAGGATCCCGCACCTGCGCGCGCGGCGCAGTTCCATCGGGCACACGTCGGTCGGCGACGCCAGGGCCGGTGCTCAGTGCGACGCGGCGGGATCACTGTGCAGGATGACCTTCAGGGCGCCCTCTCGAGCGGCGTGCTCGAAGGTGTCGTAGGCCTGCAGGATGTCGTGCAGCGCGAAGCGGTGCGTCACCAGCCGGCGCGGCTCGAGCCGACCGGTCCCCACCATGGTCAACAGCTTCGGCGTGGTGACGGTGTCGACCAGCCGCGTCGTGATCGTGATGTTGCGATCCCAGAGCTTCTCGAGGTGCAGGGACACGGGCGCGCCATGGACGCCGACGTTGGCAAGCCGACCACCCGGCGCCAGGATGGCCTGGCAGATGTCGAACGTCGCCGGCACGCCAACGGCCTCGATGGCCACGTCCACGCCAAGCCCGTCCGTCAGGTCCAGCACTCGCTGCACCGCGCCGCCATCCGCACTGTTGACCAGCGTCGTCGCGCCGAAGGTCTTCGCCATCGCGAGGCGTGCGTCGTCGATGTCGATCATCACCACGCTGGACGGTGAATAGAGTTGCGCCGTCAGCAGGGCGGCCAGGCCGATGGGCCCCGCTCCCACGATGGCGACGGTGTTGCCTGGCGCCACCTGGCCGCTGAGCACGCCGCACTCGAAGCCCGTCGGCAGGATGTCGCTCAGCATCACGAGGGCCTCTTCATCGCCATCGGCCGGCAGTGCGTAGAGACTCGTGTCGGCAAAGGGAATGCGGACGTACTCGGCCTGGGTGCCGTCGATGGTGTTGCCCAGGATCCAGCCGCCCTGCCGGCAGTGCGAGTACATCTGACGGCGACAGAAGTCACAGCGGCCGCACGACGTGATGCACGAGATCAGGACCCGATCGTCGACCGCGAACGTCGACACCCCTGGGCCCACCTCGGTGACCACACCGATGCCCTCGTGCCCGAGGACACGCCCCGCGGTGACGCTGGGGACGTCGCCCTTCAGGATATGGAGGTCGGTGCCGCAGATGGTGGACGTCGTCAGCCGCACGATGGCGTCTCCGGGGTCCCGCAGCTGCGGCCGGGGGACCTCCTCCCAGGAACGCTGACCGGGGCCACGGTAGACCAGCCCATGCATGCGACGAGTGGTGAGAGCCTGCGCGACAGATGTCATGGCCGCAGCGTATCGGCGCCCTGGGCCATCCGCTGTCGTGTGTGGCACACATCCCTGTTTCCGCCAACGAGGACGGATCTCGCGGCGAGGCGTCCTCCCGAGGGGCCACTCGGGTCGTCCGGAAGCCCCCGGCTGGTCGTTCTCGTCGTCGCACAGCCGGCACATCGCTTGCACTCCCCGGGGCAAGGTCAATCGGGACCGCCGAACGAGAGGTCGACGTGCATCGCATCAGAATGGCAACCGTGGCAGCGCTCCTGGCCTCGGTCATCGCTCTCCAGGCCACGCCGGTCAGGGCTGACGACGACCAGCGCCGTGACCGTCGCGATCGCTATGACGACCGCTACGATCGCCGGGACGATCGACGCGACCGCTACGACGACCGCCGCGACTGGGGCGGACCGCGCTACGACGCCCGCTACAGTGGCTGGGATGCGGCGCAGTACTACCGCCGGGATGACCGGCGCTACCGGCCGCGCCGCATGGGGCGCAGCGACATGATCTACCGCGGCTCGGACAACCGGTACTACTGCCGGCGCGACGATGGCACCACGGGTTTGATCGTCGGTGGTCTCGCCGGGGGTGTGCTGGGGCATGTCATCGCCCCTGGCGGATCCAAGACGCTGGGCACCCTGCTCGGCGCCGGCGCCGGCGCCCTGATCGGCCGCGCCGTCGACGACGGCGACATCGTCTGCCGCTGAGCTGAACCCTCTCCTTACGGCTGAGGCTCGCTGGTTCCCGGGCAGCCTCAGACGTGCGCGTCCTTCCCGACACGTAAGGCATGGCACACGCGACCAGAGTGGGTCGCTCGTGAAACACTGGGGAATGGTCGATGTCTCCCGTGTCTCACCGACGAGCTGGACAACGCTGCTGCCCATCGTGACCGCCCTGGCCGTCCCCGTCGCGTGGGGACGCGACCTGCCGCTGCTGGCGGTGGCGTTGATTGGGGCGCTCCTTGGGGGCGCGGTGCTGGCCGCCGTCCACCACGCGGAGGTGGTGGCGCTGCGCGTGGGAGAACCCTACGGCTCGCTCGTCCTCGCGGTCGCCGTCACCGTCATCGAAGTGGCGCTCATCGTCACGCTGATGTTCAGTGGTGGCGGCGATGCCGCGACGCTGGCCCGGGACACGGTGTTCGCGGCGGTGATGATCACGTGCAACGGCATCGTCGGCCTCTCGCTGCTGGCCGGCACGATCAGACAGAACGTCGCGCAGTTCAGCGCCGAGGGCGCCGGCGCGGCGATGGCCACGGTGACGACGCTGGCGACGCTGGCGCTCGTGCTGCCGACCTTCACGTCCAGTGCGCAGGGCCCGGTGTTCTCGCCGACGCAACTGGTCTTCGCCGCCGTGATTTCGCTGGCGCTCTACAGCCTGTTTGTCATCGTGCAGACGGGACGTCACCGCGACTACTTCCTGCCGACCACCGACGAGGGGGCCCCACTGCCAGACGATACGCATGTCGAGCGACCGTCGGCGCGGGTCGCGGGTATCTCGCTGGCGTTGCTGCTGGTGGCGCTGGTCGCCGTGGTGGGATCGGCCAAGCTGGTGTCGCCCGCGGTGGAGCGCGGCGTCCTCGCCGCAGGCATGCCGCTCGCGGTGGTGGGGGTGGTGATCGCGCTGCTGATCCTGCTGCCGGAGACGGTGGCGGCGGTGCGAGCGGCACGCGTCCGAAAGCTGCAAATCAGCCTGAACCTGGCGTACGGATCGGCGATGGCCAGCATCGGCTTGACCATTCCGGTCATGGCGCTGGTGTCGCCGTGGCTGCCGAGTCCGCTGCATCTGGGCCTGGGCAGCGTGCACCTGGTGCTGCTGGCGCTGACGGCGGTGGTG
Source organism: Luteitalea sp. (assembly GCF_022842525.1). Classification (NCBI taxonomy): domain Bacteria; kingdom Pseudomonadati; phylum Acidobacteriota; class Vicinamibacteria; order Vicinamibacterales; family Vicinamibacteraceae; genus Luteitalea; species Luteitalea sp. The sequence goes on along the minus strand of NZ_JALHPM010000004.1, from coordinate 41,384 downwards.
TCGGTGCTGACGGTCGTGCCCGGGCGCGCCACGCTGCTGCAGGCCGGCGTCCACCTGTCGCTGCTCGCCACGTATCTGTTCCTGTCCGTGTCGCCGTAGCTGGCGCATCTGCTGAACGTCGCACGTCGACCGCGCCGCTCGCCGCTCGGCGGCGACAGGCGGTCGTGGTCGCGGCGCCATTCGTCGGAATCTGCTCGCGGCCGTCCGCCGGCCTGGGATGTGCTGCCGACATGTCCGCACTGCCGTCGTCCACAGGCCTGCCGCCGTCAGCGCTCCGTCGGGAGATCCGCCTGTTGATGAATCAGCAGCTGTGGTGCTGGGGGTGCGACATCCGCCATCACCACGAGAACCTGCTCGTCGCGCACGGCGCACGCCGCGTGCCGCCGCGCGTCCCCTCGGACTCGCGCTCGGCGGCATACCACGTGGCACTCGACGGTGGCGGCTGGTTGGTGCTGTGGGGCTTCGGCGTCGCCTGCGTCCCGTCGCCAGGTCTGAGCGTGCTGCTGCCGCGGTACGACCCGACGCCCCGAACGGTCGCGGACACCGAGGCGCTGCGGCAGGTGTGGTGCCTGCAGGACCTGCCGCCACACGAGGCCGCCGGCCGGCAGTTGCCGGCCTGGTGGTCCGCCCTGAAGGCGCTTCGCTGGATGGCCGCGTACGAGCAGTGGGTCGTCGCTCGGGCCGGGGCCGAGTGGCGCCGGGAGTGCGCCGCGAGGTTCGAGGCCTCCGAGGTCACTGGTGATCAGCTGGGGCGGGCGTGGACCGACGTCTGTGAGCGCCTGGCGCAGGCGACGATGCGGGCCGCGCTGGGGAGGCGCGAGGCACATGCGAACACGCGGCGGTTGGTGTCCTAGACCAAAGGGAGTGCTGTGGCCGCTGGCGACCGACGACACCTGGCACTACCATGCCAGCGCGCCGACGGACGCCTCGAGGTCGTGGTGCGGCAGTACGCCACGGACGGCCAGCAGGTCACGGCGCGCTTCGTCGGCGGGGTGCTGGTCGACTACACGATCGCCGGCGCGCGCTGAGGGCGAACCGCCCTTCGCCGACCGAGGACACCGCCGCCGCGCGGCGTGCCGCAGGACGCGTCAGGACGCGCGGCGACGCCGGACCACGAACCAGAGCCCGCCCATGAGCAGCAGCGCGGTGGCGGGTTCAGGCACCGACGGATCCGCGGGCGTATAGCGATACTCGAGGATCATCGCGCCCTGACTGCTGACGGATGTGACCACCGGCACGGGGCCGGTGACGGCCACACCTGTGCCGACGTGGGTCAGGGTGATCACGCCAGGCACGGCCGGATCGCCGACGAAGTCCGCGCGCTGCCCGTTCACCGTGACCGGCGGGACCGTCGGGCCGCTGAAACCGGGCAGCACGAAGCCGAGGATGTCGCTCAGCGACGTGAAGGTGAAGGTATACGTGAAGGGCACGACCAGCGTGAACGGCTGGCCTGCAGCGGCGCTCACACCGTCCAGCCGGAACTGGGCGGGGCTGCCAAACTCGAAGAGCTCAGCGGCCGATACGCCGAACCGCTGCTCGACGCTCACCGCGAAGAGATAGGGCCCGGCCGTCCCGGCAACCGGCGGTGCCATCCCGCTGGCAGTCAGCACCCCGTTGATGGTCACACCGACGCTGTCCAGCGTCCCGAGTGTCGGATCGAAACGCGTCGCGCCAATCGAGTCGACGATGCCGCCGAAGCTCAGGGTCTGGATACTGAGACTCGACGCGTGGACGACCGAAGGCGCCGCGCCGAGCAGGAGCACGAGGGGCAGGATCAGACGTCGGTGGAACATGGCCGGGAGTCTACGCCATTCCGGCCTGCCTCGAACACCGCCGGACGACTCAGCGCGGCAGCCGCATCGGACCGACGAGGACGGCGGTGGTAAAGCCGTCCACACGACCGGTGCACTCGTTTTGAAACGAGTGCACCGGCGGGTCGCCCCGGTGGGGAGTATTCCGGGCGCTACCCAGCGCTCCCAGTTACCGTCGTCGGAACGAGGCGACGGCCGTGCGCGCCTGGTCCATCTTCACCACGCACACCGGCAGTGCCCCGTGGCACGCGCCGGACCAGCCGGTGAACCGGGTGCCGCGCTTCGCCACCGCGAACAGCACCACATAGCTCCCATCGTCGTAGGACTCCGAGCAGTCGCTGCCGCACACGATGCCGCGCGGCAGGCTGACGACGCTGCCGTCGGCGCCGGGCCTCGCCTGGATGGTCACCGTCAGCGTGAACCCCGCCGGTCCAGGCGGCGGCGCGGGCGCCCAGACGCCGTCCTGGGCGTTGCCGTCGAACGTGAGCGGCGTGGCCGGGCCACTCGCGGCGGTGAGTGCCGGCGCATCGAGGGCCACGGCCATCCGCGCGCCGAGCGCGGCCGCAGGCACAGGCGCCGTGGGCGCGGGCATGGTGTACAGGTTGGAGCCACCGCCGTCGACACGCGTGAACAGGATCAGCGTCCCATCAGGCGACCACGTCGGGTACAGGTCGTTGAACGTGTCGTCGTTGGTCAGGTTCGTCGCCCCGGTGCCATCGTCGCCGACCGCCCACAGCTGCCATGGGCCGCAGCAGCCCTGTGCCTGGCTCTGGCTCATGAAGACGACGAGGCGGCCATCAGGTGACCACGACGGCGACCGGTCTTCCTCGAGGAACTGGGCGCGATCGCTGCCCGGGTCCCCTCGGCTGACGACCCGCTCATCGGTGCCGTCGACGTTCACGGTGATGATCTCGTACTGCGCCGCCACCTCGGGCTCGCCCGTCACCGGGTTGAGCATGGTCTCGGGTCGCACGCTGGTGAAGGCGATGCGATCGCCCGCCGGCGACCACGACGGCTCGAGTTCGTCGACGTCGATGAAGACGCCGTTGCCGAAGTCGACGGGCCCCGTCACGTCACGCTCGGCGCCGGTGGCCAGCGTGCGGATGACGATGTTGACGGGAAGGCCATCCCGCCCGCGCACATAGGCGATCTCGGTGCCGGCCGGATTCCAGGTGGGGAACGTCGCGCCGGTCGCGATGGGCGTCTGGTTGCTGCCGTCGGCGTTCATGACCGACAGCGTCTGGGTGAAGGCATCCGAGATGTAGGCGATGCGAGTGCCGTCGGGCGACCAGGCGGGCGTGAACTCGTCCACCTCGCTGGTGTTGGTCAGGTTGCGCGGGTTGGACCCGTCCGCGTTCATGACCCAGATGTCGGTCTGCGTCGGCGGGCCGAACGGGATGGTGGACGGTCCAGACGCGACGTAGGCGATCTGACCGTTGACGGCGGTCTGGGCCTCGAGCCGCGTGGCCGACAGGGCGACCACGGCGGTGACGACGATGCCGGCGGCCAGAATCGACCGCCCTTGCAGGAAGACGCGCGCGGAACTGCTGATGACTGCGTATGACATGAAGGCCTCCAGGGGCTGCGGATGCACGCTAGCGAACTTCGCAGCCCGCGTCTGTGACTGGCGTCACCGAGTGGGTGCGATCGATGACGAGGGCGGCGGTCGTCGAACAGCGCGTGGGAAGCGGCATGTCCGGGCGACCGGCGACGTGGCCCAGGCCGGCGCGATCGAGCACCTCGACCCGGGCCCGCGACTGCCGGATCAGCCCGTCGGTCGCAAAGCGATGCAGGATGCGACTGACCACCTCCCGCACGGTGCCGAGTTCGTCGGCCAGGGTCTGATGCGTGGCGTCGACGATGGGCGCACGCGCGAGCAGCAGGGTCGCCAGCCGTCGATCGAGCGAGTGGATGGCGAGATCGTCGACGAACGAGAACAGCGCGTCCATGCGGGTCGAGAAGGCCGCGAACACGGCCTGGCGAAACGCGTGGCAGCGCGCGAGCAGCCCGTTGGCGAGCGGTCGCGGCAGGGCCACGGCGGACACGTCGTCGATGGCATGGCCACTGGCCGGCGACTGGCCGCCGCCGAAGACGAGCGCCGCGTTCACCGCGCAGAAGGCGCCGGGGCCGACGTGATAGACCGTCAGACGCTGGCCCGTGGGCAGCGCGCGTGACACGCGCACGTGGCCTCGCCGGAGCAGGACCAGCGGCAGATCGTCGTCACCCTCGCGAAACACCGCGGCGCCGGGGGCGAACGCGAGGTCCGTCGCTCCGCTGGCCAGGGCCGCGAGATCGTGGGGCGCGAGCCCGTGCAGCACGGGGTAGACATCGAGCAGGTGTCGGATGGCGATCGGCGTGAGCACGCCTCATGAGGGGCCGCCCCGACGTGCCTGATATAGGGGCGCCCTCACACCGCCCGGATCTCGCCGACCCGGGAGGTGCGGAGGGCGGCCGTCACCGTGCAGTCCTGGCGCTCGCCGTGTTCGAGTACGTCGAATCACCCGCCGCGGTGCGCCCACGCACCCGATAGGTGTAGGTCGTGCGCGAGGCGCGGCCGGTGTCGGTGAACGTCGTGGCGGTGCCGCTCACGACGGCGATCTGCACGAAGTTCGTACACCCGGACCCGAGGCAGCGCTCGACGCGCACGTCGATCTGGCCGACGGCCGTGTTGGTCCAGTCCAGCCGAACCGCCCGGCGGGACACCGCCGTGGCCGTCAGACCGGTCGGCGCCGATGGCAGCGCCGGCGCGCTGACGACCACCGACGTCGTGGCGGCGTTCGAGAGGCCACCGTTGTCGGTCACGGTCAGCGTCACGGTGTAGGTCCCCGCGGTGGCATAGGTGTGGCTGACGATCGCGCCGGTGCCGACCGCGCCATCGCCGAACGACCACGTCCACGCCGTGATCACGCCCCCGAGGTCGAAGGAGGCCGAGCCGTTGAACGTGACGCCGAGGGGCGCGGCTCCAGAGGACGGCGTCGCCGAGAGGACCGCCGTCGGAGGGTCGTTGGCGCTGAAGATGGCGATGCTGGCGACGTTCGAGTACGGGGAGTCGCCGGCCGCGTTGGTCGCGCGCACACGATAGTTGTAGGAGCGCGCCTGGTAGCTGGTGTCGGCCCAGGTCGTGGTGCCGACCGGCAGCGTCGCCCGAGTGACGTACGCCGACCATCCGGTGCTGGTGAACTCGGACCGCTCGACGACGTAGGCGGTCTCGTCGGTCGCGTTGTCCTGCCAGGCGAGGACGAGCGCGCCGGTCCGCTGCGTGACGGTCAGCCCCGTCGGCGCCGCAGGCGGCGTGACGGCCGCACCGACCGCCCAGCAGGTCACCAGCGCATCGTAGCCACCACTGGCACACACGTCGCCGGTGGGGAGCGCCACGGCCCAGACCGTCGCCATCGGCGAGAAGGCCTCCCAGACCGGCAGACCGGCGAGGTCGTAACCGACCGTGACGCCGGGGATGTACCCTCCGGGAAGATTCGGCCCGCCGCGGCCGGTGACGACGGTGGTGCCGTCGGGAAGTGCCACGAGGGCGGCCGGAATCTCATCGGTGTTCAAGCCACCGTCGCGCACGGCCTCCCAGCGGATGGCGCCGGTGGTCTCGAGCGCGACCGTGTACCAGTCGAGGAACCCGCGCAGCGCCTGTCCCGTGACCACCAGGCTGCCATCGGACGCGAGCGCCATGCGCAGCCCGGCGGCGCTGGCGGCGTCGGCCGGTCTCCTGTCGGTACGCCAGAGCCGCGCGCCGGTCGCCCGGTCGTAGGCCACGACCGTCATGTGGTAGGCGATGCCCGGCGTGCCAGCGCCCGTGACGCCCTGGCCGGCGACGTAGACACGTCCGCCATCGACGGCGACGTCGAGCGCCCCCGTGCCTTCGGCCGCCGACGCCAGCCACCGGCGGGCTCCCGTCGCCGTGCTGAACGCCGCGGTGGTCCAGACGGCTCCCCCGCTCGGCGAACCGGTCAACACGAGGTCGGCGCCATCAGGACTGAAGGCGCCGGCGCCGTCGGGCACGGAGGTCGGCACCGACCACAGCAGCGCCCCCGATGGCGCGTACTTGTAGAGGATCGAGTTGTACCGGAAGTACGCGTTGCCGGCCGGGTCCACCAGCAGCCGGCCGAACGACAGGACCGTGCCGGCCGAGTCGACCCGCCACAGGAGCGTGCCGGCCGACGAGACGCGCAGCAACGTCACCGCGAAGGTGCGGCCGCGAGAGTCGAGGCTGTGGCCGAGCGCGACCACGTCTCCGTTCGATGTCGAGGCGACCCAGTCGCCGACGAACGTCCCCGAGACAGGGGCGACCGTCGTGCGCCAGCGCAGCGCGCCGTCGATGGTGTACGAGGTGACGGCGAGCAGGCGACCGCCGGCCGGGCCCGAGATCACCGTGACGTTGCCGGCCGCATCGACGGCCATGCGGCTGGCCTGCCCCGCCCCGCCGTTGCCCGCGTCGGCGCCGCCCACGGTCCACAGGACCGGTGGCGTGGTGGCGGCCACCGCGGTGCCGAGCGTGACGAGCAGCGCCAACAGCAGCGTGCCGATCCTGAGGGCGATCGCGTGACCGATTCCGGACGACCCGTCCCTGATCGGCGGGCGTGACGCGTGCGACGTGCGCGTGGCGTGTCTCATGGCGCCACGGAGCGTAGTCGGCCTTCGCCCGCCCGTCAGTGACCTGACGCACACAGGAGCCCGTCGCCGTGCCCGCGACGACTCACTGCCAGGGGACGGCGCCGCCGCGCTGGATGCGCCGCTGCAGGACCGCCTGCAGGTCGCGCAGCACGTCCGGTTCGGTGTCGGCGAGGTTGGTCCGTTCCTGCGGATCGCGATCGAGGTGATACAGCTCCAGCGGGCTGTACGGGGTGTTCTGCAGGAGCTTCCAGGGGCCACGCACGATCGCATGGTAGGCATTGCCGCCGTGGGCCGCTCCGCCTTCCCGCCGCACGAAGTACATCGCACGCGTCGAGGTCTCCATCGGCTCGCCCCGCAGCACGGGGGCGAAGCTGACGGCGTCCATGCCCTCAGGGGGAGCGATGCCGGCCAGGTCGAGCAGCGTGGCGTAGATGTCGAAGGTCTGCCCGGGGTGATCGGTCCTGCGTCCTGCCGTCACGCGGCCGGGCCACCGCACGGCGAAGGGCACGCGCACGCCGCCGTCGTAGTGCTGCTGCTTGCCGCCGCGCCAGGGATCGTTGCGCTGGCCGTGGGGTAGCGACCCGCCGTTGTCGGAGGTGAAGACGACCAGCGTGTCGCGCGCCAGGCCGGTCTCGTCGAGCGCCGCCAACACACGACCGACCGCGGCGTCGAGGTGCTCGTCGAAGGCCACGGCCTTGCGTCGCAGTTCGGGCATGTCCGGTGCGCGCGCCTGCACGCGGGCCACCCACTCGGCAGGCGGCTCGATGGGGAAGTGCGGCGCGTTGTAGGCGAGATACAGGAAGAACGGCTGCCGCGACGACGTCGTGGTGGCCGATGTCGCGGCAGCGGCCGAGGCACGCTCGCGGAGGTACGCGATCGCCCACTCGGTGAACAGGTCGGTGGCGTGGCCGGTCGCCTCGATCGGCGCGCCGTTGTGTCGCAGGTAGTTCTGATCGTGGCGCCGGTGCGACGTGTAGCTGTCCATCATGTCGCCGAGAAAGCCGCGAAACAGATCGAAGCCGCGGGCATTGGGCGCATCGGACGGCGTCAGCCCGAGATGCCACTTGCCCACCATGGCCGTGTGGTAGCCGGCCGACCGCAGCACCGCCGGCAGCATCGGCGCGTCGGGGGCCAGACGTCCCCAGGAGTTGTCCGGCGCGGTGCGGATGACGCCAGGGACGCCGACCCGATCGGCATCGCGGCCGGTCATCAGCGCCGCGCGTGTCGGTGAACAGACCGTGCCGTTGGATCGCATGCGGCTGAAGTGCAGGCCCTCGGCGGCGAGTCGATCGAGGTTCGGCGTGCGGACGTCGGTGCCGCCCCAGGCGGACGCATCGGCATACCCCTGGTCGTCGGTGAGAATCACGACCACGTTCGGGCGGTCGGCCTCCTGCGCACGAACACCGGCAGGCAGAAGGCACACGAGCAGCAAGGTGAGGCCGAGTCGAGGCATGCGAGCGGCATGGTGACGGTGGCCCCGGTCCGGGTCAAGTGTCTGAATCTGCCCTGCCGACGTCGCACAGGAACAGTGGAGCAAGATCGCCGACGACGCGAAGATGATGGAGACGCTGCGCCAGCGCGGCATCGCCGGCCTGATCGACATCCCCAACGGGCGGGAGCTGTATACGCGGGAGTTCATCATCGACCAGACGGCTCGACGCTCGGTTGGCCTCGCGGCAGCGGCGGCGCCGATGGACATCCCGTTGATGTTCTTCAGCGCCCCGTCGGCCGAGCGGCTCTTTGCCAGCTCGGGCAAGACGATGGCCGAGGCCCTCACGGAGGCCGACAGGCCACCTTCCGGCCGTCGCCACTGACGGCGAAGGCCGACGTGCAGTTCGTCTTCGTCGCGCAAGGCTGGCACGTCACCGAACGTCATCGGGGTCCTCAAGGGGTCGGACCCGACGCTGGCGGCCGAGGCGGTGGTCTTCTCCGCCCACTACGACGGCTTCGGCGTCATCCGCAAGGCCATCTACAACGGCGTGGCCGACAACGCCATCGGGGTCGCCGAGATGCTGTCGGTGGCCGAGGCGTTCGCGCGGCTGAAGCTGAAGCCGCGGCGATCGCTCGTCTTCATCGCGTTCACGGCCGAGGAGTACGCACTGCTGGGATCGCGCCACTTCGTCGCGCACGCGACGTGGGATCTGGCCAGGACCGCCGCCGTGCTCAACCTCGACGGCATCGGCACCGAGATCATGGGGCCGATGAACAGCATGGTGGCCTACGGCGCGCCGTTCAGCTCGCTCGGGCCGATGTTCCTCGACGCCGCACGCGCCTACGCCTCCGACCGATGGACGACCCCATCCCCGCGCAGGGCGTGTTCAGCCGATCGGACCACTACGCGTTCGTCGAACGGGGCGTGCCTGGCCTGATGCTGGTGGGCTCACCGGCAGACACCCAGCAGGGATTCGTCGAGCGCTTCGACGCCTTGGAGGCGACCAAGTATCGCGAGCCGTCCGACGACGTCTATGGCGACTGGCACTGGGACGGTGCGCGCACGGTGGCCGACATGATGGCGATCATCGGCCACCGCATCGCCCAGGCCGACGCGATGCCGTCGTTCAACGCCGGTGGCGAGTCCGGAGGACGGCTGCGCGGGCAGGCCCTGCCGCCGGCCGACAAGCCGTAGCCATGGCCTCCGCCAGGGCGCGTCGACTCACTGCACGCGGTAGATCAGGAAGTGCTGCCGCGGCAGGAAGTCGTGGGTGGCCGCGAGGGCGAACCCGGCCTGCGCCAGTTCCGCGCCAATCTGCTCCGGCGTGAAGCGGTACTGCACGGGCGGGCCCTCGGGCGAGTCCTTCCGGAAGTCGATGATTGCCAGTCGCCCGCCCGGCCGCAGGCTCGCCTTGAGCGCGGTGAAGTACGCGACGCGATTCGGGATGTGGTGATACGTGTCCACCACGAGCACGAGATCGACTGGCGCGGGCAGGTTCGGGCGATCGGCCGCGGCCAGGACGGGGGTGACCGTGGTGAGCCCCTCCCGCTTCACACGTGCGGTGAGGTGGTCGACCATCGCTGCTTCCACGTCGACGGCGTAGACCGTGGGCGCGGCCGCAGAGGAGGCGAGGCGCGCCGAGAAGTAGCCGGTGCCCGCCCCGATGTCGGCCACCGCCTGGCCCGGTCGCAGCGCCAGCGTCTCGATGACGCGCCCTGGCAACTGCCACGCGTCGCGCGCGGGGTCGTCGAACCGCTTGGCCAGTTCGGCCGCATTGTCGAACCGGTGCGCGTGGTGATCGGCCGGCGGCTGGGCCGCGGGGGCACCATGCTGGCCGTGGCTGCCGGCGGCCGTGGGCGGCTGGGCAGCGAGGAGCGGGGCGGAGGCCGCCAGGGCGGCGCCGAGAGCGATGACGCGACAGACCGTGACCATGGGATCGGTGATGCTACAGCTTCAGGTCCCAGCCCTTGCGGAACATCGGCTTCACGTAACGGTTCGCTTCCTCGCTGTTGGTGAAGCGCGTGTTCTTGCTGTCCCACTGCAGCTTGCCAGGCACGCGCCAGGCGATGACCACCAGCGCGAGCCACTCGGCGTACGGCGCGGTGATCGCGAAGTCGGAGCAGCCACGGTCGCCGCCCTTGCAGGCACGGACCCAGTCGAGCATGTGTCCTGGCGACCGCGTGAGCATCGGCGGAGGGAGCGTGTACTCCTTCCAGCGCGAGGCGGGCAACAACCACACCCCCTCGCCCCGATCCCGCGTCGCGAGCATGCCCTTCGTTCCGACCATCACCGATCCGTTGCCGGTGAGCACGCCCGGCTGCGGCGTGTCGTTGCGCCCACCAGGCTGGGTGTAGACGCGGACGTCCGGGCCGCCAGGGCTCCTGACGGCGCGTGGGGCCGCGGGCGCCGCCGGCGCCTGGGCCTGTCCCTGGCGGCCGGCACCGGCGGGCGTCTCGCCCAGCGCCGGCGCGCGGTTGCTGGTCTGGCGCCCCTTGTCGGCGAGGTTGTTCGACGGCGGCAGGATGGTTTCGTTCTCCATCCCCGGCACGACGAACGCCTCGGGGTCACCCGGCCGCGCCGCCTCGTGGTAGTAGACCGACACGGGCGGCATCTCGCCGCGGGCCGGGAAGTCGAGCCGGACGACGGCGCGGTGCGGCATCGAGATGGTGCTCTTGCCCTCGATGCGGAGGCACTCCACGCTCACGGGGGCGCCCAGCTTCAGCGCGGTGTGCACCGGGCCGGCGGTGTGCGTCGCCCAGTTGCCGATCTGGCCGGTGCCGAAGTCGAGGAACCCGCGCCAGTTGTAGGGGACATACGCGTCACTGAAGGGGCGCGGGGCCGCGCCGCCCAGCCACAGGTCCCAATCGAGGGTCGCGGGCACGGCCGACGGCGGCGGCGGCTCGGTCAATCCGGTCGGAAACATGCCCGGCGACGTCGAGACGTGCGCTTCGGTGATGTCGCCGATCTCGCCCGACCAGACGATCTCGGCCGCCACCCGGTGGGCCTCGTGCGAGAAGCCCTGGTTGCCCATCTGGGTGGCCACCTTGTACTTGACGGCCGCGTCCTGCAGCAGCCTGGCCTCCCAGGGCGTTCGGGTGAGCGGCTTCTCGACGTACACGTGCTTGCCCCGTTGCATGCAGGCAAGGGCGACCGTGGCGTGCATGAAGTCGGGGACGCCGACCGTGCACGCGTCGATGTTCTTCCCTTCCTTGTCGAGCATCACGCGGAAGTCCTTGTACTTCGGCGTGGCCTCGAACTTCTTGAAGGTGCCGGCGGCGCGGCCGTGGTCGACGTCGCAGAGCGCAACGAGGTTTTCGGTCAACGCCGCCTGGCCGAGGATCAGGCCCCCCTGACCGCCGCAGCCTATGGCGGCGACGTTGAGCTTGCTCGAGGCCGACTGGTATCCGAGGGCCTGCAGCGACGGGACGCTGCCGTACCCCCTGGCAGGCACCGCGCCCGCCAGCAACGTGCCGTAGAAGAAGAACCGTCGTCGTGAAATGTCGTGGCTCATGAACCCTCCGTGCGGTGCCCTGTGGGTCGTCGAGGCGAGGGTATCACCATGTGAGATGGCGCCACCTCCACGGAAGCGCCTGTGGTAAGACAGGGAGGGCAGGCCGGGCACGCCAGTCGCCCCGGCGGAGATCGAGGGATACCAACGTGTTGACCTGGAAGGATGTCGTCGACCGCGCTCAGCGCGGCAACCTCGCACCACCGCGCCGTGTGGAGTACACGGACGAGGAGTGGCGGGCCCGGCTGACGCCGGCGCAGTACCACGTGATGCGGCAGCACGGCACCGAGCGGGCCTTCAGTTCCGAGATGTGCAGTCGTTTCGAGCCCGGTCAGTACGCCTGTGCCGGCTGCCAGACGCTGCTGTTCGACGGCACGACGAAGTTCGAGTCCGGGACGGGATGGCCCTCGTTCGCGCAACCGGCCACACCCGAGGTCGTCGCGTACACGGCCGATCATTCGTACGGCATGGTGCGGATCGAAGCCACCTGCGCCGTCTGCGATGCGCACCTCGGGCACGTGTTCCCTGACGGGCCGGCACCGAGCGGGCTGCGGTACTGCATGAACGCGCTGTCGCTGGAGAAGGTGGCCGCCGAGGGCCACGGGTAGGGCCTCAGGCGCGAGCGGTACTCCACGCAGCGCGCATGGCCGTGGGCAGGGTGCGCAGCTCTCGGTCGACGGCGTCGATCAGCGCCTCCGCGTCGGTGCCACGGAGCAACTCGCGGACATCCCAGAGGTCCTGCGTCCCGCCCGCGTACAGCTTGAGCAGCACGAGGTCGACCGCGGTGACCACCGGCGGTGCGTCGACGCCGGGCTCCGCGCGCGCGACGGCACGCCCCTGCCAGGCGTGGCGCCCGACGATGACGTCGACAGGGCGCGCTCCTGCCGACGTGATCCGGATCACCCCGGCCAGGGGGTCCTCGGCATCGCCGTGGCGTATGTCGACGGTCGCGCCCGTCCGGACCAGTGGCGCCCATCGCTCTGGGGCGAACACGCGACGGTCGGTAGTCAGCAGGTCGATATCGAAGGTGGAGCGCGCGATGCCGCGCACCGCCAACGCCGCGGCCCCGATCAGGGCATGCGGGATGGCATCAGCCGCGAGCAGGCCGACCACCTCATCGAGCAGGGTCATCGGGCGACAGCCGCGCAGCGCGCGACACGGGGCGACCCGCGATGTGGCCGGACTGAAGCTGACGGCGCGCACGGTCGAGAGGCACACCAGCGGCCCGCGCATACCGGTCGATGTCCTCGTCGCCCAACGTGAGGCTCAGCGCGATGCGTTCGGCCACCGTCATCGCCAGCACGCGGGCACGCGTGTCGCGGCGCAGGTCGTCGGCGACGGAGGGCATGGACGGCAGTATAGAACCACTGGGGACGCCCGCGACGCGTCGGCCTGGATGGGCCGACACGACCCGACACCCGGGAAAATGACGCGATTTCCCCGGCACGTCGGTATGATTGCGTGCGGCCGGTCGGCGCGAGGCGTGTCTCGCAGGGTTCCGAATCGGCGGCAGGACGCGGCGGCGAGTCCCTCGCCCCGTGACATTCAGCCCGAAAAGGCAAGGACGGAACGATGCTGTCGAAGACGCAATTGATCGAGAAGCTGGTCGCGGGTTCGGAGGGGTTGAGCAAGAAGGACGTCAAGGGCGTCCTGCAGAGCCTCGTCGAGGTCGCGCACAAGGAACTGAAGAAGACCGGCACGTTCGTCATGCCCGGGCTCGCCAAGTTCGTCGTGGTGAAGAAGCCGGCGACCAAGGCCCGCAAGGGGATCAACCCCTTCACGAAGGAGCCGACGGTGTTCAAGGCCAAGCCGGCGAGCAAGACGATCAAGGTCCGGCCGGTCAAGGCCGCCAAGGACGCTCTCCTGTAGTTCCTGCCCGTGTCGGTCGGCGACGAGCCGACTCGACGCACCTGCTGGACGCGCGGACGCCGAGACTCTCTCGAGAGCTCGGCCCCGCTCAGCGCGCCCGGCGCCACGCGCACTCCGGTCGCGGGCGCCGGTAGCCGCGCCATCCTGCCGACGACGCCCACTGCCGTGGCCAGCCTTTCACGCCGGACCGCGGCGAGACCATGGTCTTCGACAACGACGGCCGAATGGTGGACGACCCGGATGGCGAGGCGCGAAAGATTCTGCTGAGCTGATCGCTTAAGATGCGGCTCTTGGCACGATCGACGATCAGCCACTATCGCATCGTCCGGAAGCTCGGGGCTGGCGGCATGGGTGAGGTGTTCCTTGCCGAAGACACCACCCTCGGCCGCAAGGTCGCCATCAAGATGCTGCCCGAGCAGAGCGTCGGCAGCGATCTGGCGCGACGACGGCTGATCAACGAGGCCAGGGCCGCCGCGGCCCTGGACCATCCCAACATCTGCGCCATCCACGAAGTCGGCGAGGAAGACGGCTGTGTCTTCATCGTCATGCCGCACGTCGACGGTGAGACGCTGGCCGAGCGGATCGCGCGCCAGCCGCTCGCGCCCGCCGAGGTCGTGGACATCGGGATCCAGGCGGCGCAGGCGCTCGAGGCGGCGCATGCCGCCGGCGTCATCCATCGCGACATCAAGCCCCAGAACATCATCGTCACGCCGCGCGGGCAGCTGAAGGTGCTGGACTTCGGCCTGGCGAAACTGGCGACGCCCGAACTGGCGGAGACGCAGACGAGCGAACGCCTGACGCTGGCCGGCAGCGTGCTCGGCACGCCAGCCTTCATGGCGCCCGAACAGTTGCGCGGCCTGGAGATCGACGCCCGCGCCGACATCTATGCGCTGGGCGCCACGCTGTACGAGTGCGCCACCGGCCGATCGGCGTTCGGCGGCGGCACGCTGGTGGAAGTGGCGATGCGGGTGATGAGCGTCACGCCTCAGCCGCCCTCCGAGATCAACCCGGCGATGCCGCCGGCGCTGGACGCGATCATTGCCCGCGCGATGGCCAGGGACGTGACGGCACGCTACCAGTCGGCCCGCCTGCTCCACGACGAGTTGCGTGACCTCGAACACGCCCTCGAGGGGTCGACGATGCGGCCAGCCGTGACGGCGCCGTTGACGCCGAGCGTGGGCCGCAGATCCATCCGCGTGTGGAGCCTGGTCGCCGCCGCTGTCGTCGCCCTGCTCGGCGCCGCGTGGTTCGCGTCGGATCGCCTGCGGCCTCGCCGCCACGAGCCGCCCCCCGAGGCCGTCGTCTGGTACGAGCGCGGCACCAGTGCCATTCGCGAAGGCGCGTACTTTCAGGCCACCAAGGCGCTGGAACGTGCGCTCTCGCTCGACAGCGCGTTCGCGATGGCGCACGCGCGGCGTGCCGACGCCTACGCGGAGATGGGCCTCACCGAGCGGGCCCGGGAGGACCTGCTGCAGGCCATGGCCCTCCTTCCGGATCGCTCGACGCTGTCGGCGATCGAGTCCACCCACGTGGACGCGGTCGCGGCCACGCTCGCCCGCGACTTCAGGACGGCGATCGAGAAGTACGCCGTGATTGCCGACGCGGTGCCAGACGCGGACAAGGCGGCCGCGCAGGTCGATCTCGGCCGCGCCTACGAGAGGAACGAGGATCTGGATCGCGCCATCGCGGCGTACGCGAAGGCGACCCAGCTCGATCCGCAGGGCGCGGCCGCCTTCCTGCGGTCGGGCATCCTCCATGGCCGTCGCCAGCAGTTGTCGGAGGCCAGCGCCGCCTTCTCGAAGGCAGAGGAGATCTACCGGGCGATGTCGAGCCAGGAAGGCCTGGCCGAAGTGCATTACCAGAAGGGCGCCCTGTTCGCCAGACTGAGGCGATTGCCTGAAGCGAAGGCGGAACTCGAGCAGTCCCTGGCGATCTCGCGGGCGTCGTCCAGCGAGTACCAGGCCATCCGGACATCGCTGCAGCTCAGCAACGTGTACTACGCGGAAGGCGACAGCAGCGAGGCCAAGGCGATCGCCGCCGACGCGGTCACGGCCGCGCAGCGCCTCAACAGCCGGTCGCTCGCGACCAACGGGCTCATCGACCTCGGATACACGCTGCTGGCGCGGGGCGAGTTCGTCGACACGCGCGCGTACCTGCAGCAGGCGCTCGCGCTGGCCCGTGAAGACAAGTCGACGCGTCTCGAAGCACGGGCCCGACTCGCGCTCGGCAGCCTGAGTACGCAGGAAGGCGCCTTCGATGACGCGGTGGCGCACCTCGAAGCGGCGCTCGCCTTCTACCAGCCCGCGGGCTACCGCACCGAGACGTCCAACGCCCTGATCCTGCTCGGGCGGGCGTACGGCGACAAGGGCGAGTACGCCATCGCGATGAAGGCGTTCACCGAGCAGCTGGCTCTGGCGACGCAGTCAGGCGACCCGGCCCGACTGGCCGCGGCGCATTCCAGCATCGGCGTCCTGCTCGGCGACAACCAGGAGCAGTACGCCGAGGCGCTACCGCATTTCGCCGAGAGTTATCGCATCAACACGTCGATCGGCGCCCGCGTCGCCATGGGGTGGGACCAGATCAACCGTGCGCTCTCGCTGTCGATGCTGGGCCGGTACGACGAGGCCCGGGCCGCGCTGGACGAAGCGCACGGCATCGCCGCGGGACCAGACGCCGGGTTCAAGTCGCAGCTGGCCTGGGTGGAGGTGATCCGTGCGCAGATGGCGCTGAGCCAGGACCAGCGTGCGGAGGCACGGACGCGGGCCACGGCCGCCCTCGCCCTCGCGGAACCCGATTACAAGGACGCCGCGCTCCAGGCCAGACAGACGCTGGCGCTCGTCGAGTCGCTGTCGGGGGCGCCGACCAGGGCCGTCGCCCTGGTCGAGGAGGCCGTGGTCATGGCCAGGGCGCTCAAGCTGCCGCGGCCGCTGTCGACGGCGTTGCTGGCGTCGGCCGACGTGCGCCTGGCCGCCGGTGACGGCCGGGGCGCCCTCGCCGACGCCCAGGCCGCGCAGCGCGTCTTCTCAGCGGCCTGCCAGTTGGAGTCGGACTGGCGCGCCAGGCTCGTGGTCGCGCAAGCCAGGCGGCTGGCGGGCGAGCCGGCAGCTGCCCACGAGGAGGCGTCGCGCGCGGAGGCCAGCCGCGCGGCGCTGCAGGCGCGGTGGGGCGACGACACCTACCGCGGGTACGCGCAGCGGCCTGACATTCAGGTCCGCGTGAAGGCGCTCGGGCGATTGCTCGGGTCGACAGGGTTGGTCCACGCACAGAAGGAGGCGACCGATGGCAAGCAGGCAAGGTGATCCAGGTGGCGGTCAGGGCGGTGGCGGTACGAAGAAGGCCGCGAAGAAGGCTGTGAAGAAGGCTGTGAAGAAGACCGCGGCGAAGAAGCGGTAGCCGTCAGACGATGGCCGGCGGCGAGGTGCCGTGCGCCGGCCATCGATGGAGCACCATGGCTGACATCGAGATCGGCAAGCGGCGAGCCCTGCTGGACATCGCCCATGCCCGGGGCGGACGACGGACGGAGCGGGACCTCGACACCTTCCTCGAGCGAGCCGAGACCAGGACCGCCCTCACCAGGGACGAGCGCCTGCGCATCGTCGAGCAGGCGCTGCTGATGATGGAGATGAACTACGTCCATCTGCCGATGAAGCGGGCCATCCACGCCATCGATCCCATCCAGCAGCTCAAGCTCCTCAGGTTCCAGCTGGCGGAATGGAACGCCTCGCTCGAGCCCACCATCGACTTCCATCGGCGCCTGCTGTCGATCTTCGGCTCGACGCGCGACCTGCACACGCTCTACCTGCTGCCGGAGCCGTTCAGGGACTGCACGGCCTATCTGCCGTTCCTCATCGAGCAGTACTTCGATGACGGCTGCGAGCGCTTCATCGTGACGCGGACGGCGCTGCGCGACGAGGACGCGCGGTGCCTGTCGCTGGATGGGCGCGAGGCGCGGTTCGAGCGCGGTGTCGAGGTGCTGGCGTGGAACGGCGTGCCGATCGTGCGGGCCATCGAGATCAACGGCGAGTCGCAGGCCGGGAGCAATCCCGATGCGCGGTTCGCGCGCGGGCTCGACAACCTGACCATCCGTCCACTCAACAGCACCCTGCCACCCGACGAGATGTGGGTGGACATCGTCTTCCGCGCCAACAACGGCGTCGTCGCCACGCATCGGTCGTCCTGGCTGGTGCACACGAGCCGCGACACCGGCGAGGGGTCTGCCTGGTCGAGCACCAAGCGGACGGCGCTCGACGTCAAGCGGACGCGCATCCTCGAGGTCAAGAAGGACCTCTACCCGCGCGCCGACACCGAGACACTCGGCGCGATCGAGGACGTCCTGTACGCGGTGAAGAAGACCGTGCGCGGCCAGGCGCTGGGCTACATCCGGATCTTCAGCTTCGACGTCGAGGATGCCGTGCGTTTCCGGACGGCGTTCGCCCGGCTGATCACGCAGGAGGGCTTCCCGCAGGACGGCCTCGTGCTGGACGTGCGTGGCAATCCGGGCGGCAACATCCGCGCGGCCGAATCGCTGCTGCAGTTGCTCACGCCCACCACCATCGAGCCGGAGTCGTTCGAGTTCCTCAACACGCCGCTGAACTTCCAGATCTGCAAATTCGCGCCGGATGACTGGGATCTCCAGCGATGGCTGCCCTCCATCGGTGATTCCGTGATGACGGGGGCGACCTATTCGGCTGGATTCCCGCTGACGCTCGGTCCGCTGTGCAACGGCGTCGGCCAGGTGTACTACGGCCCCGTCGTGCTGATCACCGACGCCCTGTCGTACAGCGCAACGGACATCTTCGCCGCGGGCTTTCAGGACAACAGGGTGGGCCCGGTGCTCGGCACCAGCGGGAACACCGGCGCAGGCGGCGCCAACTTCTGGTCGCTCGACGATCTGATGGCGGCGCAGGCGCAGGCCCCGACGACGCCGTTCCGGAAGTTGCCCAAGGGGGCCGAACTCATCGTCGCCATGCGTCGGAGCGTGCGGGTCGGCCCGAACGCCGGCTCACCGCTCGAGGAGTTCGGGGTGGCCCCGGACGTGCTGCACTACATGACGAAGCGCGACCTCCTGAGCGACAACGTCGATCTCCTGTCGCGCGCGGCCCGGCTCCTTCGGCAGCGGCCGTCGTACCGGCTGTCGGTGACGCCGGTCAGCGGCGACGGCCCCCGCCGGTTGCTCGTCGCCGCCGCGTCGAAGGTACCGGCGGCGAAGACCCGCCTGCAGATCGCCCGGGTGGACCTCTACGTGGATGGCCGCCCCGTGCGCTCCATCGACGCGGTGGACGGGACCGTGCCGCCCACGGAGGTGGAGATCGCGCAGACCGGGACGGCACGCCCCGGCATCGACGCGGAAGCGTGGAGCCGCGCCGGCACGCTGGTCGCCGTGTGGCGCACGCGCATCCGGTAGTGGCCGACCCACGGCCGGCTACCTGCCGGCGCTGAGCACCAGGCTGTCGAGCGCGCCCTCGTCAGGCCCGGTGTGGTACTCGCCGCGGATCTCGAGACTCGTCGGGTTGGCGAGGACGCTGCGGATCTTCGCCTGCGTGGCCGCCATGTTCCAGTTCCATCCGGCGTCGGCCGAGAACCGCACCGAGAACACCGCCCAGGTCGTGCCGGGCGAGGTCGGGAAGCGGTAGGACAGTCGGCCCGCCGGCCCGATGACGACGACATCGTCTTCGAAGTTGCCGACGATGTCCGCCGACTGCTCGAGGCTGTCGGTCAGCGTCTGCACGTCGGTCTCCTCGCCTGATCTGCCGCGGTCCGGGCCGTGCTACGTGATCGGGGCCAGCCGGCGACCGCCGCCCGCTGAACCGGGCGTGTGGCTCGCGCGGTGTCAGGCGTGGCGGCAGGAATGAGCCCGACTCACGGCGCAGGCGTGTGTCCGAGGAACATGTATCGCGGCGTCCGCTCGTCGGTGGTGCGCTCGACGACCACGTCGACGGCAAAGTCGCGTTCCGCCAGCAGGCGCGTCCATGTGTCCTTCGGGAACAGGCCACAGTCGTGGCGCTCGTAGACCGACCACACGCGGCCATCGGGTTCGCGCAGCAGAAAGCTGTAGTGCACCGCCATCCGGGTGGCACCGGGCGCGACATCCTCGGTCCACTCCAGCACGCGCGCCGCGCGTCCGTCCGCGTGGTCACCACCGCCGGCCTCCGTGCCCGGCTCGAAGGTCTCGGTGACCGCGTCGGGGACGAACAGCACGAGGCCCCCGGGGCCGAGGTGTCGCCACGCCGTGTCGCACACCCGTGCGAGATCGGCCTCGGACGTCATGTAGTCGATGGCATCGTGAACCAGCACGACGTCGAACGTGCGGCCGAGGTCCAGCGTGCGCATGTCGCCCTCGATGTGGGCGCACTCGGGGTTCAGTCGACGTGACACGGCCAGCATGGCGGCGCTGATGTCGGTCAGGCAGCAGGCGAAGTGCGACCGGAGATGGTGCGCCACGTGTCCCCCGCCGCTCCCGAGTTCGAGCAGCGTACGGGCCTGCGGCCGATACTGCAGGATGACGTCACGGATGGCGGTGGCTTCCTCCGCGTACTCCTCGACGGGAGAGATGACGGGCCACCACTCCGCGAGGGCTCCGTAGAACTGCGTCACGACGGTATCCTCTAGGCCAGGGCGAGATTGAGGTTCTCGATCGCTTCGTCGATCTCGGCCGGAGACTTGTAGCCGACGGTGACCGCGTCGACCCCTGCATGGCGGAAGGCGAACCGCATGGCCTTGCGACGGTCCTCGCGATCGAAGGTCCCTTCCCCCACGAGCTTCATGGCGACCACGCCCATGCCCTGCGTCCGCACCTGCTCGACGTGACGCACGACCTCGGGCACGTTACCCAGCCCCGTCGTGCGGTAGTCCTCTGCGTCCATCGACGTGCCGATGTGGTTGACGCGAATCATCGCCACCTCGAGCCAGTCGTTGCCGGGCATGCGGCGCAGCGCCGGCAACCCGTGCACGGACGCGCCGTGGCCCAGCACCACCTTGCGCGCCTCGCTCTCGAGGATCGCGTCCTGCCAGCGCGCGGACTCGGTCGGCCACGACGCCGTGTGCTGCCAGTGCAGCAACATGATGTCGAAGTACTCCGTGTTGGCGAGCGTGCGGAGCTGGTCGAACGTCTTCTGCGGATCGACGCCGTCCCTGGTCGTCACCTTGGACATGATCTGGTAGGTGTCGCGCGGGATCCCCTTCAGGGCCACACCCAGCATCCGGTGCATCTCGCCGTACGACTCGGCCGTCTCGAAGAAGCGGATGCCACGGTCGTAGGCGTGTCGCACCAGCCGCGTGAACCCGGCCTGCCCGAGCTCCCGCTGCACGCGGCCGCTGAAGCTTCCCGTGCCGAAGGCCAGCCGTGTCACCTTGACGCCCGATCGACCGAGGGTCACCAGGTCGGTCGCCTTCCCGCGCGGCGCGGCGAGCGGGAGCGCACCGAGGGGAAGGCCCCCGGACATGGCCAGCGTCCCCGCGGCCAGGCTGGTCCTGAGGAAATCGCGTCGCGTGCGGCGGCTGCAAGGCGGCATGGCGTCGTCCCTCCGTGTTCAGGTCTGGCCGGATGGTATCAGCCCTCGCGTCGATCGCCGCGCGGGGCTCACGTGTCGGCTGAACGCCAACTCGCCAGGACGTTGTAGAGCCACGCCACGCACCAGCCGACGATCGCGCCGGTGAGTGCGCCGTAGACGAAGCCGAGGAGGGCGCCCGTCGAGGTGACCGCGTACCCCGGATAGAAGGCCCGGAGCAGACTCAGGTGCTGGCCGACGTTCGGCCCCCCCTTGATCACCAGCCACATCGTCGCGGCCCAGAGCGCCGCGCCCCCGACGATGCCGGTCACGATGGCGACGATGCCCGCGCGAAGGCGAGCCACGGCGCGAGCGACGAGCACGCGTTCCCGATCAGCCCGCGTCAACACGACCTCCATCCACGGCCTCGAGGGTCGTCAGCGTCGCGAGCTGACGCTCCAGATCTCTCAGGAACATCGCGGTGAGCAGGTTGATGAGCCGGGCCACGATCCAGCCCACCACGAAGCCACCGAGAGCGGCCTCGACGAACCCGACCAGTAACCCGGGCCAGGACACCTCGTAGCCGAACAGGTAGTGTCCCAGCAGCGACAACATGGGGACGAAGCCGTCGTGGGGTCCCCACAGGAGCAGCGCCGTGGTGAGGGCCAGCAGCGCCGCCGCCGCGATGCCGAAGGCGCCGCCCAGGGCGATCTCGTCGTATTCGGCAAACGCCTCCCGCAACAGGCCGTCGAGCCCGCCCTCCACCGGCATCGGCGTGAGGCGATCGCGAACGTGCGCGCCGGCCTCGCCACGAATCTCCTCGTGAAAGCTCTCTTCTTCGTTCACCGTCCAGACGTCGAGTCGGGCGCCGGTGACGCTGCGCGCGGCGTAGAGCGCGGTGAGCATCGAGTGATCCTGGTTGTTGTAGCGATGCAGGCCGTTGCGTCCCACGGTGAAGAGGTTGTCGATGCGGTCGAGCCAGGTGCGGAGGATCTGCAGGTGCGCTTCGTACTCGCCGTCGTACACCGGATAGGCCATGGGCATCCGCACCACGGTGCCAGCCCTGACTTCGCCCGGCGAGAACAGGCCGATGGTGGCCGCCTCGGAGGTGCCCAGCGCGATCAGTTCCTCGTCGGAGCGCTGCCAGAGCGCGTCGCCCCGGTTGGTGAAGTACTCGAGGCCGATGAACGACACGTTCGGGTCGTCGACCATGTCGGGGCTCCAGTTCTTGAAGTTCTGGACACGACCGACGTGCACCTCCGGGGCATGGACGTAGATCCAGTTGTCCGGGAACAGCTGGTCGCGATTCACGATCAGGGCCACGATCAGGAAGTCCCGGTGCCGCAGCTTGCCGGCCGCCTCGAGCACCTCGACCGGCGGCGGCGGGTCCATGGCGCGGATGAGTTCGCCCACGGGCATCGACGAGATCACCGTGTCACAGGGCTCGCGCCGCGTCGCCCCGTCCGGGCCGACGACGTCGATTGCGGACACCCGGCCGCCGTCGTGCAGCACCCGAACCACCCGCGTGCGGAGGTGGGTGTGCACGCCGTCCGCGGCCGCCAGGTCCCGGCAGCGCTCCCACATCATGCCAGGGCCGAGACGCGGGTAGTGGAACCGCTCGATGAGGCTCGTGACCGCCGGGCGGCCACCCCCCGCGCTGCCGAGCACCGCGTTCCTGAGCGCCGTCATCAGGTCGAGGTTCTTGATCCGCTGGGCGGCCCAGGCTGCGCTGATCTCCGAGCACGGCATCCCCCAGACCTTCTCGGTGTAGGTCTTGAAGAACACCTCGAAGAGACGCCGGCCGAACCGGTTGCTCACCCAGACGTCGAAGGTGCGCTCGTCGGCGACCGGAAACAGCTGCGCGTGGATGTAGCTCGCCAGCACGCGCACCGCCTCGACGACACCGAGGCCCCGCAGGGCGTTCACGGGCCGGAGCGGGTAGTCGAAGAACTTTCCGCCGTAGAAGATGCGCGACAACCTCGGGCGCACGATGAGATCGTCGCCGAGGATGTCGTGCCACAGGCGCTCGATCTCCGGCACCTTGGTGAAGAACCGGTGCCCGCCGATGTCCAGCCGGTAGCCACGGAACACCACGGTGCGCGAGATACCGCCGACCTGATCGTCAGCCTCGAAGACGACCGCCGCGCGCCCCAGTCGCGCGAGCGTCACGGCCGCCGTCAGCCCTGCAGGACCGGCCCCGACGATGGCGGTGCGACCGCCACCGGGAGGCGGATCTGGCCGGCGAGCGGCATCACTGGGGAATCCGGGTGGGTCTTGCTCGCCGCGGAGGGGCTGCGAGACGGGAGCCACTGCGTCGGCTGGCGGGCGCATCACTTACGGCTCATGGACGCCGGTACCACTCGGGGCGTTGCAGTGTGTGTCGACGGCACGCGGGTTGACGCTACCATACGGGGTCGCCCGCCCCACCGGCTGGCATGCCGAATGGCCAGCATCCTCATCGTGACGCGGGGCCTGCCGAGCGTGCTCTACCAGAGCGTGGAACTCGCCCGGCGTCTCACCGTCGCCGGCCATCGGCTCACGTTTGCCGGCGACCCCTCCGCGCGTCCCCTCGTCGAACATCACGGCGTGGCCTTCCAGAGCCTCGATCCGGACGGCTACGAGCCGTTCCTCGAGGAGGATGCCACCACGCCCGCCGTGCGCCGGCTGCTGGCCATCGGCCGCCGTCGCGCGCGCGCACGGGAGTCGTTGGGCGTCGGAGCGTTCGCCCGTCTCGTGCGCGAGACACGCCCGGATCTGATCCTGGTCAACGGCGAGATGCACGCGCACATCATCGCGGCAGCGATGGCCGGCGCGCGGATGGCCCTGCTCAATTCGTTCGTGTCGATCTGGCGGGAGGCCGGCATCCCGCCGCCGCACACCCTGGCACGGCCGGGCGTCGGCTGGTCGGGCACGAGGGCGGGCGCTGCGCTGCTCTGGCGGGCCCTGCGGCTTCGGAAGCAGCACCGGCGCTGGTCCGAACGCGTGCGTCACATCGGCTGCGATCGCGTGTCGGTGTACCGTGACCTGGCCCGTGCGGTGGGCTTCCCGTTCGAGCGGGACACCGACGACCGCCAGTGGCTGATCCCGTTCACCTACCGCCACCTGCCCGTCCTGAGCCTGCACGCGCAGGAATTCGAGTTCCCGCATCGCCCTCCGGCGCACGTGCACTTCGTCGGCCCCATGGTGCTCGCCTCGCGCATCGATCAGCCACAGACGGCGGCGGACCGCGACAGGCTCGAGGCGATTGTCGCGCGCCGCCGAGCCGCCGGCGCGGACGGCCGGCTCATCTACGCGGCCTTCGGCTCGGTCTTCTCCACCGATCTCACCTTCCTCCGGCGCCTCGTCGGCATCGTCGAGGCACGTCCCCACTGGGAACTGATCATCAGCCTGAGCCACCAGGTGGAGCCCGCCGCCGTCGGCCCGCTGCCGCCGCGGGTCCACACGTTCCCCTGGGTGCCACAGGTGCAGGTGCTTCAGCATGCCGACGTCGCGGTGACGCACGGCGGCATCAGCACCGTCGACGAGTGCGTCCTCAGCGGCGTCCCACCCCTCATCTACTGCGGCTGGGAAACGGACATGGCGGGGACCACGGCCCGCGCCGTCCACCACGGCGTCGGCATCGCCGGTGATCGGCAGCGCGACAGCACCACCGACATCCGCGCGCACGTCGATCGCCTCCTGAGCGAGCCGGGCGTCCGCGAGCGCGTGCAGCGGATGCAGGGCCTCTACGCCGCCTACGAGACCCATCGTGTGGCGGAGCGAGCGGTCGATGCGCTGCTCCAGGCCCCGGTCACAGACGGCGGCGCCGACCCGGCCGGCGGGTCTGGCCACGGCGGGCGGCGCCGGTGAGCGGGTCGACACGGCGGTTCGTCCTGGGCGCCGGGTGGGTGTACGCCCACCGCTGGCTGGAGCGCCTGCTCGACTTCGTCGCCCTCGTGGTGCTGGCGCGCCTGCTGGCGCCCGACGACTTCGGCCTCGTGGCCATCGCCGCCTCGTTCGCCACCATCGTCGAGGGACTCAGCGCGTTCGACGTGGACAAGGCGCTGATCCGGAGCCGTGACGACGACCGGGCCCTCTTCGACACGGCCTGGACGTTGTCCGTGTTGCGCGGCCTGCTCGCGGCCCTCGCCATGTGGGGCGTCGCGCCGTGGGTGGGCGACGCCCGCATGGCGGACGTCCTGCGAGTGCTGGCGGTGGTCCCGATCCTGAACGGGCTGCGGAACCCGCGCTTCGTCACCTTCGAACGCGACCTGGTCTACTCGAAGCTCGCCGTACTCACGGTGACCGCCAAGGTGCTGTCCGTGGGCGCGACGCTGGCCCTGGCCGTCGTGGTCCGCAGCTACTGGGCGCTCGTCGTCGGGCAGCTCGCGTATGCCCTCGCCGGGGTCGTGCTCAGTTACCTGCTGCGGCCCTATCGCCCCGCCGTGTCGCTGGCGCGCGTCTCGGCGCTCGCCTCGTTCAGCGGCTGGCTCTCGCTGACCAGCGTCGTCACCGTGCTGTCGATGGAGACCGACAAGCTGATCGTCGGCTGGCTGGTCGGCGTCACCGACGCCGGCCTCTACTTCATGACCCAGCGCGTGGGCGTGCTGCCCACCCAGGAACTGCTCAGCCCGCTGCAGCGGATCCTGTTCCCGGCCTTCAGCGCCCTGGGGAGCGACACCGTCCGCCTGCGACGCGCCGCCGCCGAGTCGATCAGCGTGCTCGCCAGCCTGAGCCTGCCGGCCGGCTTCGGCTTCGCCCTGGTGGCCGCCGACTTCGTCCCGCTGGCCCTCGGTGAGCCGTGGGCCCCCATCGTCCCGCTGCTCGTCGTGCTGACGCCCTACCTCGGCCTGCGCTCGACGCTGTCCATGACGCTGCCGTGCGTGCTCGCCCTGGGCCACACCCGGCTGCTGTTCGGCGTCAGTGCGATCTACGCGCTCGTCCACGTCCCGCTGTTCGTGGCCGGCACCGCCCTGTTCGGCCTGCCGGGTGCGGTCTGGAGCATCGTCCTGGCGGGCATCTTCTACACCTATCTCAACGCCTGGCTGCTGCGCCGGGTGCTCGGCATCTCGCCCGTCGAGATCGCGCGCCAGGTGCGGCGGCCCCTGGCGGCCACGGCGCTGATGGTCGGCACGGTGGCGGGCCTTGGCGCGACCGTGCCGGCCGATGCACTCGCGGCGCTGCCGCGTGCCCTGTGGCCCGCGGTCGAGGTCGTGGTGGGCGGAGCGGTGTTCGGGTGCACGTCGTACGTGATGTGGAGGCTCGAGGGCCGGCCTGCGGGCATCGAGTGGCGTGTCGCTCAGCTCTGGTCCCGCTGATCCCCCGGTCGGACGTCCCGCCCGACGAGCCCTTCGAGCGCCGACGCGGTGCGCTCGGCGATCGCCGGCCAGGCGTGACGAGCGGCCACGGCGCGACCGCCTGCCGCCAGGCGCTGCCGCAGGTCGCGGTCGCCCAGCACGCGGGCCACCGCCTCGGCCAGCGCACCTGGGGCATCCGGCGGCACGAGCAGGCCGCTGTCGCCGTCGGACAGCACCTCGGGGAGTGCGCCCACGCGCGTGGCCACCACCGGGAGCCCATGCGCCAGGGCCAGAAAGAGGACCCCGGACTGGCTGACGTGCCGATAGGGCAGCACGAGCACGTCCGCCGCGGCGAGATACCCGGTCACCTCGGAGAAGGGCACATAACCGAACCGGTGGATCGCGCCGACACGCGTCGCCGCGGCGAGCAGCGCATCGCGCCGCGCGGCGTCGAGCCGCACGGGGTCACCAGCCACGACGAGTCGCGCCGCGGGCCTGGCCTTCGCCACCGCGGGCCACGCGTCGAGCAGCACGTCCAGCCCCTTGTATTCCCTGATGTAGCCGAAAAAGAGCGCGACCTGGTCGCCGGGCTCGAGGCCCAGTCGGCGCCGCGCCACCTCTGGCTCCACAGGCGCCGTGTCCTTGCCGAAGAACCCGTATTCTCCGTGCGCGATCACGGTCACACGGCCCGGATCGATGCCGACTTCGTCGATCAGGCGCCTCCGGTCGAACTCGGAGTGGGCGATGATCAGCTGACTGAGACGATGGATGCCCCGGTGCACGGCGTCCTGCACGCGGGTCCGTTCATGCGCCGTGACCACGTGCGCCGTCACGGCCACGGGGAGGCCTGTCAGCCGCAACAGGATGAGGTACGCTAACGCTATCTGGTTGGTGCAATGCAGATGCACGACGTCCGGACGGGCTCGTCGTGCCAGGACCGCCACGGTGACCGCATCTGCCACCGCCTCGACCTTGACCGCCCATCCCAGGGCGCGGCGTGGCAGCGACGCACGGAACCGGTGCGTGAGTCGCCCAATCGCCTTCACGAGCCTAACGCGCGGCGGCAGGACCCGACCCTCCAGTTCGTACGCGGCAGCGGTCACGAGCGTCACGTCGAGTCCGCGG
The DNA here is from genome assembly GCF_022842525.1 of Luteitalea sp. NCBI lineage: Bacteria > Pseudomonadati > Acidobacteriota > Vicinamibacteria > Vicinamibacterales > Vicinamibacteraceae > Luteitalea > Luteitalea sp. The sequence continues at coordinate 14,256 of NZ_JALHPM010000004.1, read as the reverse complement.
TCGGCCAGCGCGCAGGAGAGGTTGTACACGTAGTGGATCAGCCCACCGCGACCGAAGGTCTCGACCTCGAGGATCCGCATCGTGACCTTCATACACCGTCCCCGTGCCGCCGCGTGCGTCGGGCGCGTATCCGATGACCGCCCCCGAGACGACCGACGACCGCGCCGCGCGGCTGCAACGGGCCATCCAGGCGAAGAAGACGGGCGCCCGTGGACCCGGCCGGGGGCTCGACCTCGCGGCGCGGCCCGCGGAGGCACCGGCGCCGCTGGGCGAGATGCAGCGCGGCCTCTGGGTCGTGCACCAGTTGGACCCGGGGTCGCCCGCCTACAACCTCTGCAGCGCGTTCCGCGTCCTCGGCGCGCTGGACCTGCCGCGGCTGCAGCAGGCGTTCGACCGGGTGGTGGCGCGGCATCGGCTGCTGCGGTCCACGTTCGAGGCGGATGGGGATTCCGCCCGTCAGGTCGTCCACGCGGCGCAGCCACTGACGATCGCACGGGTCGAGGCCGGTGACGAGGGCGCACTCGCGGTCGCCACTCGAGAGGCCCGCCGGCCCTTCGACCTGGCGCACGGGCCGCTGGTCCGGGTCCACCTCATCGAGGAGGTGTCGGGCCACTCGCGCCTCCTGCTGCTCGTGCTGCACCACATCCTGGCGGACGAGCGATCGCTGGCCTGTCTGTGGCAGGAGGTGGCACAGGCCTACGATGGTCGGCTCGAGGACTCGCCGCCCGCCGCGCAGTACGACGACTACGTGCATTGGCTGGGTCAGGCCGACCCGGGTCGCCGTGACGAGGACCTGGCCTTCTGGCGAGCGCGCCTCGCCCCCCTGCCAGAGGACCTCCGGCTTCCCTTCGAGCACCCCTCGTCGTCGGGCCACAGCCGCGGGCGACTCATCGAGCGGCCCGTGCGCACCTCGGTGCAGGCAGGCATCAGGCGCCTCGCCTCCGCCACCGGCGCCACGCCGTTCATGGTCTACGCCTTCGTGTTCCGGTTGCTGCTCCACCGCTACACGCAGGGCCAGCGAGTCGCCTTCGCCACGCCCATCTCCACGCGCTCGCATCCCGCCACGGCGGAGATGGTGGGCTACTTCCTGAATCCGCTCGTGGTCGCCACCACGCTGGACGAGCAGCAGACGGTCGGCAGGTGCGTCGAACACTTCTGCGCGGAACTGAGGACCCTGCTTGCCCACGCGTCGCTGCCCTTCGACGTCCTGGCGACGGCGGTCTCACCACAGCGCGAGGCGGATCGGCATCCGATCTTCCAGGCGATGTTCGTCTACCAGGAGTCGGGCCCGGCCCCCGTCCTCGGCGGCGTCTCGCTCGAGCCGATCACGCTCGACCTGGGCGCGTCGAAGTTCGACCTGACGCTCCTCGTGGCCGAAGGCGACGGAGGGCTGCAGCTCGCGGTCGAGTATCGCGCCGACCGCTTCGACGACGTCTGGATGGAGGCGCTGCTCGACCACTACGAGACCCTGCTCGAGCACGTGCCGGAGGATCGCGAACGATTCGTGCACGCGGTGCCGATGCTCGACGCCGCGGAGGTGCAGCGGGTGTCGGCGTGGGAGCGCGGGCCTCGACTCGACGGGCCGGAAAACGATCTGCTCCCGCGGCAGGTCCTCGCGCAGGCCCTGCGCCAGCCGCAGGCGCCCGCCGTCACGTGCGGCGCGGCCGGCCTGCGCTACGACGAGCTCGAGACGACGGCACGGACGATCGCCGCCGCCCTGCGCGCTGGCGGTGTGACCGCCGGCGACCGCGTCGCGGTGTTCCTCCCTCGCTCGACGTCGTTGATCGCCGCCGTCGTCGGCAGTCACCTGGCCGGCGCGGCGTACGTGCCGATGGACCCCTCATACCCGGAGGCCCGGAACCGGGATCTGCTCGCCGACGCCGATGTCGCCGCCGTCCTCACGACGTCGGCGCTCGCCAGCCGTCTGCCGGCGGGACCGTGGCAGACGATCGCGGTGGACGCGCTGGAGCGCGACGCCGCTCCCGCAGCGGCCGTGGCCGACCTCTCACCGGAGTCGGTGGCCTACATCCTCTACACGTCCGGCTCCACCGGCCGCCCCAAGGGCGTCGTGATCTCCCACGAGCACCTGCGGCGCTCGACACAGGCCCGCGTGCAGTACTACGACACGCCCCCGGGGCGATTCCTGCTCCTGCCGAGCCCCGCCTTCGACAGCTCGGTGGCGGGCCTCTTCTGGACGCTCGCCACCGGAGGCACGCTCGTCGTGCCGACCGACGACGAGGCGCGGGACGCCCGGCGACTGGCGCACCTCGTGGCCGAACACCGCGTCACCAGCCTGCTGTGCGTCCCCTCGCTGTACGCCCAGCTGCTGCAGGTCGGCGGCGATCGGCTGCGTGGGCTCGAGATGGTGATCGTCGCCGGGGAGAGCTGCTCGTCGAGGCTCGCCGCGGACCACGTCGCGAGCCTGCCCCACGTGCGGCTCTTCAACGAATACGGCCCGACCGAGGCCACCGTCTGGGCCACGGTCCACGAAGTCACGGCCGCCGACGCGGCACGCCCGGTGGCCATCGGACGCCCCATCCCCGGCGTGCGCGTCGAGGTGCTGGACGATCTCGGCCGTCGCGTGCCCGCCGGGATTCCCGGTCACGGGTGGATCGTCGGCCCGACCGTCGCCGACGGCTACTGGCGACGCCGCGACCTCACCGACGAACGGTTCGGCGACGCCCTGCCTGGGCAGGAGGCGACGCAACGCCGGTACCGCACCGGTGACCGCATGGCCTGGACCGCCGACGGCCGGCTGCTGTTCCTCGGACGCGACGACGAGCAGATCAAGCTGCGCGGGTTCCGCATCGAGCCCGGCGAGATCGAGACGGCCCTGCTCGAGCACCTCGCCATCGAGCAGGCGGCCGTCGTGGTGCGCGGCGCCGGCGAAGAGTCGCCAGGCTCAGGCGACGGCGAGCCGGCGCAACTCGTCGCGTTCGTCGTCGCGACGCAGCCAGGAAGTCTCGAGGGGTGGCGACAGGCCCTGGCTGGGCGACTGCCGGAGCACATGGTGCCGAGTCGGCTCGTCGAAGTGCCCGCGCTCCCGACGCTGCCCAACGGCAAGGTTGCCCGCCGGCGGCTTGCCGAACTGCCGCTCCCCGCCGAACGCCGGAGCCCCGCCGCCGACGCGATCCCCAGCACCCGTGAGCACGCCCTGTTGTCGTTGTGGGAAGGACTGCTGGGGCGCACCGGCCTGGCGGTGTCCGACAACTTCTTCGAACTCGGCGGCCACTCCCTGCAGGTGGTGCAGATGGTCACCGCCATCGAGCAGGACTTCGAGGTCACCCTGTCGGCAGCCGACGTGTACCAACACCCGACCGTGCGCGAACTCGCCCGGCGCATCGAGCAGCGCGGCGGCGCTCAGGCGTCCGACCAGTACGAGCACCTGTTCCCCATCCAGCCCACGGGCCGCAAGGCACCGCTGCTCATGGCCGTGCCCGACCTCTTCGCCAAGGCGCTTGCGGCGAGGTATCGGGGAGAACGGCCCGTGTACGGCCTGCGGGGGGTCAGCCGGCGAACCGAGGGCAATCGCGGGCGCTGGCCCACGATGACCGACCTCGCCGAGGACGTAGTGGGCGAGATTCACCGACGATTTCCGGCCACCCCCTGCATCGTGGCCGGCTACTCCTTCGGCGCGTGGCTGGCGATCGAGGCCGTGCGCGTGATGGAAGCGCGCGGGATGCCGGTGCAGCGTCTGTACGTGATCGCACCGATGCCCGTGGACTTCTACGGCGTGGGTCCGTTCCGCGCCCGCATCGACGGCCTCGACCGGCCGCTGGCCGAACTCTCGACTGCGCAGATCCTGCGCCTGTACATGAAGGGACACCATCCGCTCACGCAAGGGCCCTACCGGCGGACCAGGCAATGGCTCACGGAGCGGCCCTGGCGGCGTCTACTGAGCCTGGTGGGCGGCATGAGACGGCGGGCCGGGTTGCCGCTCACGCCGCGCATCATCGAGGCCGACGTGCGCGCCGAGCGCTTCCGGCTCCATGCGCACCATCAGCCCCGACCGGTGCACACCCCGACCGTCTTCTTCAACCCGGTCGGCACGCCGAGCGATGCCGCCGCGACGTGGCGGCCCTACTTTCTCGGCCCGTTCACCGTCCACCCCACGCCCGATCCGCACGACGCGGCGTCGGTGGACGCGGCACGGGCCGTGGTCCTCAAGCACCTGGAGGCCGAGGACGCCCCCGCGATGCCGACCCCATGACCGAGTTGCCCCGCGTGTCCGTGATCGTGCCGTTCTTCAATCGCCAGCCGAGCCTGACGGCGTGCATCGAGGCGCTGCTGAATCAGGAGGACGTCGGCGGGCCGGTCGAGATCATCATGGTCGACAACGGGTCGACGGACGACTCCGCGGCCGTGGTCCGCCGCTACCCGCAGGTGACGCTGCTGCGCGAGGAGTCACCGGGTGCGTACGCCTCGCGCAACGCCGGCATCCGGCAGGCGCGCGCGCCGCTGCTGGCCTTCACCGACGCCGACTGCGTCACCGACCGACGCTGGCTGCAGTCGGTGTGCGACGGCATGCGCGATCCCGGTGTCGCCATCCTGATCGGCCACTGCCGCTATCCGGCCGAGGCGTCGTGGGCCCTGACGCTGCTCGGCGCGTACGAGAACGCCAAGGCCGAGTACGTGCTCACCCGGTGCGCGCCTGCGTACCATTTCGCCTACGGCAACAACATGGCCGTGCGGGCGTCGCTGTTCGCGCAGGTGGGACCGTTCAGGCTGTGGGCTCGCGCCGCCGACACCGAGCTCGTGCACCGGATGACAGCGGCTCGTCCGGACCTGCGGGTCGAGTTCCGACCCGACATGCGGATCACGCACCTCGAGTTCCTTCGCGTACGGGACCGGGTGCGCCGCCTCTCGCTGTACACCCGGACGAATGCGCAGATCGCGTCGTTCAGGGAACTGGGGGTCGCCGAACGCGCCGGGGTCCTGCTGCACCTGGTGCGGGGGAGCCGGTAGCGCGAGCGCCAGCCCCGTCAGTCCGGGTGACGCGATGCCGGGCGAGCCGTCTGGGTGTCCACTAGCTCCGTGTCGCCGGCGACGTCGGCGAGGATCTGCTCCTCCGCGGCGCGGGCCAGCGCAGCGAGCGTCGGCCGCGTGAAGATCGTGGCCAGCGGCAGCGTGATGTCGAACTCACGGCACAGGCGCACCATCACCTGCATGGCCACCAGCGAGGTGCCGCCGAGATCGAAGAAGCTGTCGCCAGAGCCCACGCGCGGCACGCCGAGTTCTTCACGCCAGACGCCAGCCAGGAACTCCTCGACCGGTCCCTGCGGAGGATCGTCCGATGCCTCGATGGTCCGGTCCGCGAGCAGGCCGGACAACGCCTGCTCGTCGACCTTGCCGTTGGTGGTGAGCGGAATCGCGTCGACCCGCCGCAACCACGCGGGGATCGACGCGGCGGGCAGGCGCTCGGCCAGCGCTCGCCTCACGTCCTGCTCGGCGACGTCCCCTGAGGCGACATAGAAGCCCGCCAGCGACGTCTGCTCGCCAGCCCCGGCGATCCGCTGCTCGTCGTAGCCGACCTCGGCCAGCAGCCCGCGCACGGCGGCCGGATCGATGTCGTCGTCGAGTTCGTCGAGCGCGGCGGCGCGCGTCTTGTGACCGAGGCGCACGTCCCAGCTGTAGGGCAGCGCGTAGCTGTGGTACCCGCGCTCCTTCTGGTGCACGTAGATGCCGAGGTCGTTGATCCGGCAGTTGGTCGAGCGGCCAGTGTCGGATGGGCGGATCCAGGGCACGGTCCGTCGGAGGTGATCCAGCATCTCGTCCATGCCGACGTCGCAGTACCGGTAGAAGTCGACGAACTGCACCTGCTCGAAGATGCGGTCGTCCTGGAACGCACGCACATCGAGTGTCCGCGAGACCTCGTCGGGCGCACGGTGGTACACCTTGCGGGCCGCGAGCACCGCCGCGTCGACCTCGTCGGGACGGACCCGGCCGTCGCGGAACATCTCTTCCGACAGCCGCGTCTCGAACAGCTGGCCGCGCGACAGCCCGGTGACGACGATCGGGATCCCCAGATCGCGCGCCCGCAGCATGCCCAGCGTGTAGATGGTCTTGAAGCAGCCGTTGCAGACGTTCGAGAAGCGCGCGAGGCTGTCGCGGAAGATGGCGTTCATCGCCGGCGTCGTGGCGAACTCGATCGGCACGCCGAGCTGCGCGGTCACCTTCCGGATGTTCTCCTTGGCGCCGTCCGAGATGAAGCCGTTGTCCAGCGTGAAGGCGTAGACCGAGAGCCCCTCCTCCACCAGCCGGCACAGCGCGTAGGTGCTGTCCTTGCCGCCGCTGTAGAGCATCAGGCAGTCGTAGCGGGAGGGATGCGCGCGGGCCGTCGCCTCGAACAGCGCCCGCAGGTCGGCCATCGTGCGGAAGTAGGCCCGGGCATGCGGCTCGATGGCGTCGTAGGCGCGGCACAGGTTGCACACGCCGTCGGTGTCGAACGTCACGCGCGGGTAGTTGGACGGCAGGCCACAGCGGACGCAGTGGCGGACGGCCTCCTCCGCCGCCGGCGCTGGCGCCGTGCGTCGGCGCGCGATCACGGCGCACTGCGCAATCGACGGCACGGCGAGCAGGGCGGCCTCGACCTCTCCCAGCTCGATGCGATGCCCCGACACCTTGACCTGTCGGTCGATCCGGCCGAGGTAGTCGAGCAGGCCCCCGCTGGTGATCCGCACCAGATCCCGTGCGATACCAGCGCTCGCCGGGACGCCACGGGAGCGACGTGAATCGCTCCTGCGTCAGCTCCGGCGCCTCGTGATACCCGCGAGCGAGCCCGAAGCGTGACACCCACAGCTCGCCCGCCACGCCCTCGGGCACGGGCGACAGCGCCTCGTTCAGGATCGCCACCTGGACGTGATCGGCGGGCACGCCGATCGGCACACTCGCCGCGGTGTCCGACGATGGGTCGAAGCGATGCGCGACGCATCCGACGACCGCCTCGGTCGGGCCGTACTCGTTGTGGATCTCCGCCGCCCCGTGCAGTGCCGCGTCGACGGCGGCGGCCAGCGAGGTCTTGAGATCCTCGCCGCCGACCACGAGGCGGCGCAGCCGCGAGCCGTCGACGCCGAGGCGCCGCAGCAGCGAGAGATGCGAGGGCGTGAGCTTGATGATGTCGACGGTGTTGGCCGCGACCACGTCCATCAGCGCGGCATCGACGGGACCGTCGGGTTCGGGGTAGACCTCCAGCGTGCCCCCGGTGATCAGCGGCAGGAACACGCTGGTGACCGTGAGGTCGAAGGCGAGAGACGTGAACAGCGGGTACGTGAGACGGTCGCCGCGGACGTAGCGGCGCTCTGCCCAGCACAGATAGTCCGCCAGCCCGCCGTGGTCGATCGGCACGCCCTTGGGCCGGCCCGTCGAGCCGGACGTGTAGATGAGGTACGCGAGGTCCTCCAGGCTCGGCCCGGGCTGGACCGGTCTCGTCCCGACACCGGCGTGGATCGCCTCGGCAACCGAAAGCACCGTGACCCCGTGACGCGCCGGCACCGCGGACACGCCCTCGCCCACGAGGAGCACGCGTGCGCCGGAGTCCTGCAGCACGTGGTCGAGGCGCGCCGATGGTGTCGAGGCGTCGATCGGCACATACGCGGCGCGCGCCCGCAGCGTGCCGAGCATGGCGACGACCGAGAGCACGGACCGGCGGCCGGCGATCGCCACGCGATCGCCCGGGGCGATGCCGTGCGCCAGCAACGTCGCGGCGAGGGCGTCGGCCTGATCCCGCAGCGCGGCGAACGTCAGCGACGTCGTGCCCTGCCGGACGGCGACCACGTCGGGATCACTGGCCGCTCGTGCCTCGAACATCGCGGTCACCGACTGCTGCGGCAGCGGCAGCGCGGCGGTGGCGTTCAGCGCGGCGAGTGTTCTTCGCTCCTCGTCCACGAGGATGTCGATCGCGGCGATCGGCCGATCGGGATTGTCGAGCACGGCATCGAGCAGCGTCTCGAAGTGGCGCAGACTGCGCACCCGCAGCCGCGCCTCGAGCGCGTCGTCATTGACGTCGAGGTGCAGCACGACGCGCCCGGTGCCGGCGAAGTCGTGGACCTGGAGCCGCAGGGCATGCACGCGGTCGCCGTGTCCCGGGTGCACCCAGTCGACGTCGGCCGGCAGCCCCGCGAAGGTGCCGAACGAGCCCGGCACGTAGTTGAGGACGACCGTGCCGGTGGTGGCAGCCGTCGGGGCGCTGAGGCCCGGCAGCGCATGGCGCAGCAGGAGCAGGGACTCCTGCAGGCACCGGGTCGCCAGCGTCCGGAACGTGTCGGTGACCTCGACGGTGACCGAGAAGGGGAACATCTCGATGAACAGGCCGAGCGCGCGCCGGGCCTGCGCCGTCGGCCGACCGTTGACCGGGGTATCGAAGCCGAGGTCGCGGGCGCCGCTGATGCGGTGGAGCCAGCTGACGAGCAGCGTCGCGAACACGGCGAACCTGGCCACGCCCTCCGGCAGATGGGCCCATCCCAGATCGCGGCAGAGGCGGTCGAGTGCGCGAGACCGGGCCTCGCCGAGGTCGAGCGTCAGGCGACTGCTGGCCGTGTCGACAGGGACGGCAGGACGACCGTAGAGTGGCACCGACCGACCGGCCCGCTGCGGCCGGAGTCGCCAGTGCTCCCGGGCGCTCGCGCGCGTGGCGACGCCCGCTGGCAAAACCGCGATCGTCGGGTAGTAGGCGGCGAGCGCCGGCGGCGCGGTGCCATCGCCGCGCAGCAGGCGCTCGTACTCGGCCCCGACCTGGCGGTACAGCAACTGCGTCGACCAGGCGTCGGCGATCACGTGGTGCTGGTTGAGATACCAGCCGGTGCGACCGTCACCGAACGGCACGAGCACGCTGTCGACCAGATCGCCGTCCGGCGGCAGGGGACGGGCGCAGCGTGCACGGCACCACTCGCGGAACGTGCCAGCAGGATCGGGTCCGGGAGCCAGGACGATCACCTCGGTGGACCGCCCGCGCGCGGCCAGCGTCCACCGCGGGTTCCCGCGCTCGTCGTCCACGATCCGCGTCCGCAGGGCGTCGCTGGCGTCGACGATCCGCTGCCACGCCGCGCAGAACAGATCGGCGCGCAGCGCCGTCGGGAAGACGAAGGCGAACGCCATGTTGTACAGCGGGCTCTCGGGGGTGAGCCGCTGGCCGATCCAGATCTGCTGCTGGCTGTGCGTCAACGGCTGCGGCGCGGCCGCGGCGTCGCGCGACCGGTCCGACGGCCCGGCATCGCTCATGGCCTCGTGTCTCCTGGCCCATGTGCCGCCAGCGCGCGCACGACATAGCCGGCGATCACCGCGACGCTCCGGAAGTTCTCCACCACGAAGTCGGCCGGCTGGATCACGATGCGGAACTCCTCGCCGACGAAGGTCGCCAGGCGCAGAATGCCGATCGAGTCGATGACCTCGCCCGACAGGAGGTCGGCGTCGCGGCCGATCGTCACGCCCGGCTCCAGCAGTTCGCGGTGCAGGAACTCCACGATGCGGCCTTCGATCTCGGAGGTCTCGGGCGTCGGGTGCGCATCAGTCGCCATCGCGTGTCTTTCCTTCCATCAACTGCCCGGCGAGCGCCCGCACGTCGACCTTGCCGGTGGGCGTGCGCGGCAGGGCGTCCACGACGGCGATGTCCGACGGCAGCGCGTACGGCGGGAGACTCCGCCGCAGGTCGGCCAGCATGTCCCGGACCGCCGGTGGCGCATCGCCACCCACCACGACCGCGGCCCGGAGCGCCGAGCTGCCCTCGCCATCGGGGACGGTGAACACCGCGGCCTCCTCCACCGCGGCCAGTGAGAGCAGGGCGGCCTCGACCTCTTCGAGCTCGACGCGGTGGCCGCGCACCTTGACCTGGCGGTCGGCGCGGGCGACGAACGCCAGGTTGCCGTCGGCCAGCACGCGGGCCCGGTCGCCCGTCCTGAAGTACACCTCGTCGAGGCCGCCGCCGGCAGGCCGCCGGACGAGCACCTCGCGGTTGCGCTCGGGGTCGCCCCAATAGCCCGCCATCACCGTCGAGCCACGCACGAACAGCTCACCCACCTCGCCATCCGGCACCGGGTGCAGCGCCGCATCCGCGACGAGCGTGCGCGTGGTGGCGCACGCCTTGCCGATGGGCAGCGGGCCCACCGGGTCGCCGGTCTCCGGGAGGTGGAAGTACGTGCAGACGTTGACCTCGGTCGATCCGTACACGTGACTGAGACGGGCGCCGGGCAGTTGCTGCCGGATCCGACGCAGGTGCTTGCCGGGGAAGGTCTCGCCCGCGAAGAGCACCCAGCGCAGCGCGCGCAGGTTCCGCGCCTCGAGGTCGCCACGCAGCGACAGCTGGACCAGCGCCGCCGGCACGGAGTACCACACCGAGACCTGCTCGCGCTCGAGGACGGCAGACAGGCTGCCCGGCATCATCAGCACCGCCGGCGTCAGGATGACCGTCGTGGCGCCGGCGCGGGCCGCGGCGTAGTAGTCGAAGGTCGCAAAGCAGGTGTGATGCGACGAGTGGTTGGTGAGCCGGTCGTCGCTGCGCAGGGCGTACGTCGACGCGGCCCAGTCGACGAAGCTCATCGCGCCGTAGTGCGTGTGCAGGATCAGCTTCGGCAGGCCGGTGGAGCCCGACGTGTGGAGGATGTAGGCCGGATCGAGGTCGAGCACCTGGACGTCAGGCGGCCGGTCGCTCGCCTGCTCCAGGACCGTCTCCCACGTGACGCACGGCACCGGCGTCGCCTCGTCGCCAGCGAGCCCGATCACCTGGGCCACATCGGGGCAGTCGGCAAGCGCCCGGGAGACCGCGGCACGACGGTCCGGCTCCGAGATGAGGTGGGTCGCCCCGGTCGCGCGCATGATGCGGACGGCCTGATCCACGGGCGACTTCGGATCGATCGGCACCAGAGTGGCGCCCGCCGCGAGGGCGCCGTAGAAGCTGACCGGAACGTCGAGTCCCTTGCCGAGCCACACGGCCACGCGGTCGCCTCGCGAGAGGCCGGTCTCCAGCAGGACTCGCGCGAGTCCATTGGCGCGCCGCGCCAGCTGCTCGTACGTGAGGGTGTCGCCGTCGCACCGGATCGCCGGAGCGCCGGGGTCACGCGACGCCGCCTCGTCGACCAGCCGGTTCAGTAGCACGGGCATGCGGACTTGCCTCCGTTCTCGGGTCCCCCAGTCACGACAGTGAGCTGCGCACGGCCGACACGACGGTCCCGGGCCTCGGCAGCTTGATGTCGAAGGATCGCTCCACCACCCACACCATCGAGATCAGGATCATCGCGGCCGCGGTCAGCGGCAACGCGACGCGCCGGTAGATCGCCAGCCGGCGCGCCAGGAACAACAGCGGGAACACCACGAGGACGATGGCCAGTTGGCCGAGCTCGACCCCGAGGTTGAATCCGAACAGCGTCAGGCCGATGTGCTCGCGCAGCACCCCGATCTCCTCCATGGCCGCAGCGAAGCCGAAGCCGTGGAACAGGCCGAAGCCGAACACGACCAGCCAGATTCTCCCGCGGAACAGCGGAAACAGGATGTCGGCAGCCGCCACCGCGATCGAGCCGGCGATGATGACCTCGACCATGCGCACAGGCAGGTGCAGGATGCCGAGCGAGGCCAGCGAGAGCGTCACGCTGTGCGCCACGGTGAAGGCCGTCACGATCTTCACGACGTTGACCAGCGCCGGCGTGAAGTCTTCAATCGCACCCCATCGGCCGTCCCGGCGCACCAGCACCGCCGGCAGCAGGAGGGCCACGAGGAACATCACGTGGTCCAGCCCCATCCAGATGTGATCGACCCCGAGCCGGACGACGGCGACGAAGCCGCGCCAGCGGCCGCCGGTGGTGATCTCGAACGTCTGGTGACGGGCGTCGGGACTGAACACCAGCGAGATCTGGCCTTCGTTGGCGATGGTGCCGGTGGCCCAGTTGTGCTCGACCAGCAGGAAACCACGGTGACCGGGTTCCTCGTCCAGCAGCACCGAATAGTCGAACGTCAGCCGATCGGGCACGCCGTCGAGCCCACCGAGGTCGAACGACAGCTGGGCGTAGCCGCCGCGCACGTCGAGCACGCCGTGCGTGGTGAAGCGAATCTCCAGAGGCCCCCGGGCGTCGGCAATCGTGACGTGCGAGCGGTAGTAGTCGCGCAGGACGCCGATCCGCTCGTCGAGATTCGCCGGCGTGATCTCCTGATCCGTGCCCGTCAGCCGGCGCGCGGCGTTGAAGTCGGCCAGCGAGACTTCGAAGCGTCCGGTGACGCGGTCCTGGTAGACCTGCAGGTACAGGTAGCTCTGGCCCACGTTGTGGGCGCGCACCTCGCTCGCCGACAGCACGAGCACCACGAAGAGCAGCGCCAGTCGCAACGACGCGATCATCCCAACCCCCTGAGTCCAGCGATCAGATTGCGCTGGATCTCGGATGTGCCCACATAGAGCGTGGCGGCGAGTGCGTCGCGCAACTCCCGCTCGAGTTCGTACTCCACGGTATAGCCGTAGGTCCCGAAGATCTGGACCGCGCTGCGGCACGTCTCCACGTAGGCCTCGCTCACGGCGAGCTTGGCCATCGCCGACTCCCGCGTCGCCGTGCCGTGGCGCGCCCGCTGCCAGGCGGCCCGGTAGAGCAGCAGCCGCGCCGCCTCCAGTTGCACGTCCATGTCCGCGAGGCGGTGCGCAATCGCCTGGTGCTTGCCGATTGGCACCGATCCGACCTTGCGCTGCCTGGCGTGCGCGACACAGCGTTCGAGCAGCCGCTGCATCACGCCGATGGCCGGCGCCATCACCAGCAGACGCTCGGCCTCCATCACCTGGCTGAAGATCAGGGCCCCCGACCCGACGCCACCCACGACGGCAGAGGCCGGGACCCAGCAGTCTTCCAGAAAGACCTGGGACATCGGACTGGTGCGCAGTCCCATCTTCTCGATCGGTGCGCCGACGACCAGTCCGCTGGTGTGACGCGGCACCAGGAACGCGGTGACGCCACCGACACCGGGTCCCGTGCGCGCATAGATGATGAAGAGGTCGGCGACCGGGCCGTTGGTGACGAACGTCTTGGAGCCCTGCAGTCGCCAGCCGTCGTCGTGCGGCACCGCCGTCGTCGCCAGCGACAGCGCACTCGATCCGGAGTCCGGCTCCGTGATCGCCGTCGCGCCGATGACGCTGCCCTCAGCCAGGCCGGGCAGCCACTCGCGCTTCTGCGCCTCGCTGCCAAAGGCGCACAGCGGTCCTTCGCACGACGCCGCATGCGCGGCGACCGAGAACACCAGGCCGTTGTCGCGCGCGCCGTAGCCAAGGCCCTCGAAGACCGCGACGGCCGACAGGAGATCCTGCCCGCCCCCATTCCACTCGGCAGGCACGAGCAGGCCCTGCAGCCCGAACTCGGCGCAGGCCTGCCAGGCCTCACGGGAGAAGGTCCCCTCACGATCGCGACCAGCCACCCCCTCGACCAACCGCGCGCGGGCAAACTCCACGGCGCCGCGGCGGAGGCGCAGCTGGTCAGCGGTCCATTCGAACTCCACACGCCTCCCTTGGCACGAGTGACGGCACACACCGGCGTCCCTGCCGGCCGTTCATGGTACGTCGACGGTCGGCGCCCACCGGCGCCGCGCGACGACGACTGGCACGATCAGCGCCGAGGTATGACACGCAGCTGACGAATCTGGATCCCGAGGGCACGCGTGTCGCCGTCCGGGCGGACCACCTCGCGGACCTCCAGCGACAACGTGTTGTCGCCTGGACGTACAGCATCGGCGGGGATCGGGATGCGGCCGGCGCCCTGCCAGCTGGTCTCGAGCACGCGGTCGTTCAGGCGCACGAGGATGGTCTGGGCGCCCGTGGCCGCGGCATCCATCGCCAGGGTCAGCGGCAGCGGGGCGTCGACCCGGAAGACGGCGGTGGCCACGGGGCGAGCCGTCCACTGCGACACCTGCCCGTGCAGCGCATCGGCGGCATGCCAGCCGTCCACGGCCGTCACGGGAAGCTCGTGTGCACTGTCGTCGTCCATCGGGCCGTATTCGCCGTTCAGCAGGCGATCACCCGCCGCCGCCATCGCGCAGGGGGCAGACGTGTCAGGGCGTCGCCCGTCGGCCGCGCGGCGCACGACCCACGCCTCGGGCGCGGTGCCGGCGCTGACGGCCACGCGGCCCGCCCCCCATGGGCCACGCGGCGTCACCACCACCCGCGCCACCCACCGCGCCCGGACGCGCAGCGTCGGCGGCACGTCGTCCTGCGTCTCGAGGGCCTGCAGACGGCGGGCCTCAGCGGTGTCGTGCGTATCGAAGAGGTCCACCGACCACGACGGCGCCCGCGACGGCGCGAGG